>JBDROD010000134.1:0-6195 GCA_043810415.1 Candidatus Zixiibacteriota bacterium
GATATCGTTTATTTTTCCTGGACCGGTAATACTAAGAAAGTTGTTGAAATAATTTTTCAGGAGCTTTCCGGCTCTGCTGATATTAATGTTATCGAAATTAAACCGAAAAGAAACTATCCCTATCTTATCTGGCTTCTTTTATCCTTTTTACCAGGCATTGGTACTTCCATCCAATATGGAGATCTAAACTCCCACCTCCTCGTTCTATGCATGCCCAAGTGGACCGTTAATTGTCCACCCATAACCTCTTTTTTAAGAAAAGCAAACCTAAAAGATAAAATTGTTGCCTTGGTCATCACGTACGGTGGATTTGACGAAGTAAGGTATACCGAGAGCTATAAAAATAAAATCAAAAAACTATGTAAAGAAGTTAAAGGTGTGCTGCTTGTGAAAAGGAATAAAATCGCCCTCGACGAAGGGAAGATAAGGGGATGGGTTAAAAATGTACTAAAAAAATCGTAGCTAAGCTTCTGTTCCATCCATCTTTTCCCACGTTTCTCCCCCCGGCAAGCTGTTTTCTCCTACCACCAGCTTCCTCTTTTCTGATAGGTTTTAATAAAGGTTTCTATGGAACGGTCATAGGTTTTCTCAACATCCGCCGGGAAAACGCAGGCGGGAAATTGTCCTGAACCCAAATGATACCTGAGGCATTCACAGCAGCTCCCTTTTTTATTGCAGGGTTCATACGTACAATTACATTGTGATACATTTTTTTCGACATTACATTCTCTCATAAGATTCTCCTCTTAAACCGAGACCGTATCAATCTATATACCCAAGATTTCTTAGCCTTAAGAGTACCTCTTCATTAAAGCTGAGTTTCTGGGGTTTGGGCTTATACTGGAAGGGTTTTTCGTTTGGGGTATAGATAAAATTTTTCAATTGGGATTGAAGGTCATGGCATTTCCTTTCTTCCGGTTCAGCAATATTTTGTAGTTCTTTGGGGTCGCTCACAAGATGATAGAGCTCTTTGGTGTCATTGTTTTTGTTCCAAATCAGCTTATATTCCCCGGTAGTAATGGAAATGAGTTCCTTTCCCCCGGTTGTTTCATCACTTTCTCCGATTTGACTGATCGCGGTTCGACTGGGAGAGGAAACATTAGTAAGTAACGGAACAAGCGACTCGCCTTGATGGCCTTCCCAAAACGGTATCTCCAGTATTTCCAATATGGTGGGTACAAGATCAATTGATCGCACCTGAACCGGGATGGAGAGTCCGGACGGGATAAGTGCCGGTGAAGAAATGATGAGGGGTACCCGGAGAACCTCCCCATGGAGATGTTTAGCGTGATACCGGTGACCATGTTCCCCAAATTCCTCACCGTGATCCGAGGTAACTATCAACACTGTCTTTTCCTGTAATCCTTTCAGGGATAGATACTCTCTCAACCCCCCGATATGATAGTCTACAAATCGAATCTCTCCGTCGAAGAGATCCTGCTCTTCAGGTCCAAATTGTTGAAATACTTCAGGGGGGGCATAGGGGTTATGGGTATCAAGGAGATGGAGGTATAAAAAAAAGGGATTGTTTTTAAAATGATCCAGCCACTCATATGCTACCTTTACTGTTTCGTGAATCCGGGGTTTAGAGATCCCAGGGGTTTTATCAAACAGTTCAATATAATAGTCAAACCCCTGATCAAAGCAGCCCTCGGATGAAAGAAAGGGGTTGGTCTGGATGCATGCCGTGACATAACCAAAGTTTTTTAGAATGGTCGGCAGGAATGTCGCCTGATATGACAAGATATCGTCAATTTTTTTGACGCCATGCACCTCTGGATACGTGGAAGTTAAGAGGGACGCCACTGCCGGTTTCGTCCAGGAGGATTGGCTGATAACGTTATCAAACCTCAGCCCTTCTGCAGCAATTTTGTCTATTTCCGGACTGGTCTCCCGGCCATAGCCATAACATCCCAGGTGGTCGGGCCGAAGAGCATCTATGACGATGAGGAATACGTTCAATCGGTTATCCATAGGCCAAAGGGTGCAATTTTCAGGTTAAAATGAGCAATTTTAAATGGTCATTTTTCATTGAAAATTTTGCATTGATAATCTGGATTCCTCTTCGCAAGGATGACGCTTAGGTCACTAAAAAGGCTAAATATTCTGTGCCCATACAATTAATCCGGGAATAAACTTTGTTGCTAAAAGAGGATGAGCGGGGAGCACCCTAATGGTAAATCCATAATGCCCGCTTTTACTGCATGATGCTGATCTTCCTTCAAATACGTATTTCCCTCTTCCATACGATTCAATGAGTTCCATCTTTGTTACTTCAGGACTAATAAGTTCCCCCCTGGCGTCAACTTTCCCCATAAATATTTCAACCGTAACATCAGCAGGGGTCAATGTTCCAAGATGGACGACTGTTTTTATGCGGATTTCATCACAAACCTTTAAATTTGTTAATTGTTCGGTGATTACCGATTCCACTCTTATTTCACGCCAACAATTTCGCACTTTGCCCTTCCAAGTTGTGAATTCTCTGGCCTCAGAAAAATTGTTCGAGATGAATTTTTTAAATTGTCTTGAGGCAGGAATATAAAACTTTTCCGTGTACTCCTGAACCATTCGGTTGGTATTAAAAAAATAACAGAGATTGGCAATCGATTCTTTCATGCGGTCAATCCATCTTCGGGGAAGCCGGTCAACGCTCCGATCGTAAAACATGGGGATGATTTCTTGTTCAAGCAAGTCATAGATATCCTCTGCCTCAACTCTGTCCTGATAAGACAGATCATTAAATGTTTCTCTCTGCCCTATGGCCCATCCAAAAGCAGGGTCATAGGCTTCATCCCACCATCCATCCAGGATGCTCAAATTCAGTACTCCGTTTGCCGAAGCTTTCATACCGCTGGTGCCGCTTGCCTCCAGGAGACGACGGGGAGTATTAAGCCATAAATCCACCCCCTGAACCAGGTAACGGGCTATCGTCATACCGTAATCTTCTATAAACACCATTCTTCTCTGGAATTCATCCCGCCGAGACAAATTGATAATCTGCTGAATTAATTTTTTCCCTTCGTCATCCCGGGGGTGGGCTTTGCCAGCGAAGATAATCTGGACTGGTTTTTGCGGATTATTAAGGATACGGGCTAATCGTTCTCTATCATTAAGGATTAAAGTTGCTCGTTTGTACGTGGCAAAACGACGGGCAAAACCGATTGTTAACGCTTCCGGGTCCAGTACCTCGTCCGCCACCTCAATTTCCGTTTTCGATGCCCCTAATTTTTCTAAGCGTCTGCGAAGCCGGCTTCGCACAAAAGCCACCAACCGTTCCCTTCTTCGTTCGTGAGTCCGCCATAGCTCTTCCCGGGCAATGCTTCTTACCTTTTCCCATACCACTTTATCTCCCGGCTCTTCCTGCCAGCGAGGCCCTAAATACCGGTCGTAGAGAAGGTTCATTTCCGCAGAGATCCATGATCTGAAGTGAACACCATTGGTCACATGTCCAACCGGAATCTCATCTTCCGGGACACCGGGCCAGAGGTCTTTGAACATTTGTCTGGTAACCTTCCCGTGCAGTTTACTTACCCCATTACAACAGTGAGACAATTTAAGGGCCAGTATTGTCATGCAGAACTGCTCAGCCGGGTCGTTAGGATTTTTTCGCCCCAGCGCCATAAAATCATTCCAGGTGATTCCCAGTTCTTTGGCATACTGTGAAAAATATTTGTTCATAAGATCATTATGAAAGTAGTCATGTCCTGCCGCAACGGGGGTATGGGACGTCAACATTAGACCAGCAGCTGCTATTTCACGAGCTTCGGCAAAATTAAGGTTGTACCTCTTCATCAACCAGCGGATGAGTTCAAGGGAGAGAAATGCGGAGTGTCCTTCATTCATATGAAACACCGTAGGCCGTAATCCCAGGGCCTCTAATGTCCCGAAACCACCAATACCGAGGATAATCTCCTGCTTGATGCGCATTTCTGAATCTCCGCCATAAAGCTGGTAGGTTATCCTTCTATCTTCGATACTGTTTGCCGGGATATTGGTATCCAGTAAATAAAGCGATACCCTTCCAACGTTAACTCGCCAAATTTGTGCCTCGATCTTTCTTTCAGACAGAGGTATGGTGATGGTTAGGGGTGTTCCGTCTTCCTTACGCACTACTTTTAAAGGTAAGGTATAAAAGTCATTTTCTTCATATACCTCCTGTTGCCATCCGGCTTCATTGAGACGTTGTTGAAAGTATCCTTGTTGATAAAGGAGTCCTACCCCAACTAAAGGAATACCGAGGTTGCTTGCTGATTTAAGATGGTCTCCCGCTAACACTCCTAATCCTCCTGCAAAGATAGACAGACATTCGGTTAATCCAAACTCTGCAGAAAAATAGGCAATAAGATTATCCGGCTCATTGCTATAGGTACGGATAAACCAGGATGTTCTATTCTCTAAGCGCTCCTTATGATAGTTATATGCACCGTTCAGGTGGCTCATAAACCCATCATCATTCACCGCCGCTTCAAGAACATGCTGATCTATTGTTCCTAACATGAGGACCGGATTATGATTACACTTCTCCCATAATTCACTATCAAGTCTGCGGAATAATTCTATGATAGAATGGCTCCAGGACCACCGGAGGTTATAAGCCAATTCTTCTAATGGTTTTAACTTTTCTATCAGTAAGGGGGAAATAGTAAACGTCCGAATCGGTTTCATTCTGTGTTCTCCTTTGGGTTGTATTTGATTACCTTTGTTTCTTTTCTGACAAATTAAACCTTAAGAAAAGAACCTTTAGGGTTAAGTAGTGAATAATAAAATAAAGTATAATAAAACAAGGGAAAAAAGAAATAAAAAAATGAATACGAAGCAGAGAATAAGTGGCCTCAGACGGGGGATATATATCCGGAAACGATACGTTTCCTTCGAAAAAACTGTATTACCTTCTTCACCACGGCAACTACATCCTCCAGGTCCTCTTCAGACATGCTGGGATAAAGAGGGAGGGAAAGGATACGCTGGGAGGCATCCTCAGCTACCGGCAAAGTTCCCGGGAGAAAGCCGAATTGCTTCTGATAAAAGGGATGAAGGTGGATAACCCGGAAATGAATGCCGATTCCGATGTTTTCTGCCTGGATAGCGTTCATGATGTGATCCCGGTCAGCAGCAAGCATGTCCAGTCTCAAAAGTATAGGGTAAAGATGATACGCAGGTTTTACCTCTGGCTTTATCTGCAGCGGTTCAACTTCGGGAATTTCCCGAAACGCCTTGTTGTAAAAATCTACATACGTTCTTCGGGTTTCCCAAAACATTTCGATTCGGTCCATCTGGTGGAGCCCCACTGCCGCCTGGAGGTCAAACATGTTATATTTATAACCGGCATATAAAATCTCCCAATGCCGATACCCTTCATCCGAATATCGTTTCCATGCATCCCGGCTGATCCCGTGAAGACTCAATATTCTCGCCACTTCTGCCATCTCATCGTTTAACACGGTAAGCATTCCGCCCCCACCGGTAGTGATATTTTTGGTAGCATAAAAGCTGAATGCCGTAAAGGGGCTTAGGGTTCCAATTTTTCTCCCTTGATACGCTGCTTCGAGGGCGTGGGCAGCATCTTCGATAACCGTGAGACCATACCGTTTCGCGATGCCTAAGATTTTATCCATCTCGCAGGGATGTCCGGCAAGATGGACCGGGATAATAGCCTTGGTACGAGGGGTAATGTTCTTCTCAAGCAAGTCTGGATTAATATTGAGCGTTCCAGACTCGACATCAACGAACACCGGCGTTGCCCTCCGGTGAACAATGACGTTAGCGGTGGAAGCAAAGGTAATCGGGGTAGTGATAACCTCATCCCCCTCCTTCACTCCAGCCACTTCAAGGGCTACATGGAGGCCTGCGGTACAGGAGTTTAGTCCCACTGCGTGGGGACAGCCGATGTATTCACAGAATTTTTTTTCGAATTTTTCGGTGCGTGGACCGGTAGTTATCCATCCAGACTGTAAGGTGGCAATTACCTCGGCGATTTCCTCTTCTCCGATAAAAGGTCGGTGGAAGGGGAGGAATTGCTTTCTTAGGGGTATTCCACCATGGATCGCTAAGGTTTCATCAGTCATACTGCCTTTTCTCCGATGATAATCTTCAGGCTTTCTTTTCCACAATTAAATAGAAGGTCAATTACCGAAAGGTAGGGAGTAAATGCTCCGTAGAGTTGGGGATAGGTGGGATGGTGATAATCCTGGT
>JBDROD010000135.1:0-10161 GCA_043810415.1 Candidatus Zixiibacteriota bacterium
GAATCTCCCGGCGTGGGATAACTTGGGTGCAAAATACCCCCGGTATTTTGGAGGGACAAAGAGAGTCATGACTTTGGAACAGGTGGTCATTTTCTGCTTGATCAACCCGTTAAAAGGAGAAGTACCTGCCTGGGACGATCAGAAATTGACCGACCTCACCGCATACGTGGCATCGGTGAAACCGATGAAGATGGAGATGAAGAAGTAGAAAAAGCTTCCGATCTAACAGAATTTTCAAGCGGAGGGACATTTGACTCTTAGAGGAGGGGACCCTCCGCTTGAATCCAAACGGGACAGGTTATTTTTATGCTGTATTTTTATAAATCGGTATTCTCCGTATTCTTTCTGCTGGTGGCATTTGTTTCAGCCATATCCATGCTGACTTTGATGGGGAGGACGGAAGCAGAAAGAAAAATTAATCCGGCTGTATTGAGGAAAATTCACCGATGGTCCGGTATAACTTTCATCATTCTGTTTTTGGGGATAAGCTTTTTCTGTATAAAATACGTGGCTTTTGTCGGCGACAAGCTCTCTGTCCGGGCTGTTTTTCACGTTGTTCTCTCCTTGGCTCTTTTCGCCGTTCTCTTGCTTAAACTATCCATAGTCAAATTATACCGACAGTTCCTTAAATTTGCCCCTCCCATGGGAATGACGGTATTCTCGCTGGCCTTGGTGACAACTTTTCTTTCCGCCGGGTTTTTCTTTTTGACCGGATGGCATCCGCCGGCAGTCTCCGCACCGGCTTCTTCCGTAAACGCCCCCGGGGATGCTCAAATCGGGAAAGGTATATTTGAAAACAAATGTTCCTTCTGCCATTATAGCGACAGAACCGAGGTGAAGATAGGTCCAGGTTTGAAAGGAATTTTAACGAGGGAAAAACTTCCGGTCAGCGGAAAGCCGGCTACGCCGGAAAACGTTATACAACAGCTCCAGGATCCATTCAAGGACATGCCTTCTTTTCGATCTTCTCTCTCGGAACAAGACATCAATGATCTGATTGCCTACCTTAAAACGCTTTAAAGAAATAAGAGGAGCCAGCGCTCCCGGCTTTTTTAGATTTGATGAATCGAATCTCTTCTCTTACTTTCCTTTGATTTAGGCCTTTTATGCCTTTCAATTTGCAATTTGCACTCCGCAATCTGCAATTAATCTTTTGTCCCCTACCCTCATTCCTTTGAATCAGCTCATCAGCTCTCTGGACTCTTCCACTATCTGCACTCCGGAGGAAGTGCCAATCCGATTGGCGCCTGCCTCGATCAGACTCTTGGCCGTCTGAAAGTCTCTAATTCCTCCGGAAGCTTTCACTCCCATATCCTTACCGGCGATCTTCCGCAGAAGTTTCACGTCCTCGACGGTAGCGCCGCCGTAACCGAATCCGGTATTGGTCTTGACGAAATCCGCCCCGCAGGATTTGACTATTTCGGTGGCTCTCACCTTCTCTTCGTTGGTTAAAAGGCCACACTCGATGATCACCTTAAGGATCTTATCTTTCCCTATGGCATTTCTAACGGCTTTGATATCTTCCTCCATCGCCTTGAGCTTCCCGCTTTTGAAAGCCCCGACGTTCATCACCATGTCGATCTCATCCGCACCGTCTTCAATTCCTGTCTCCGCTTCTTTGACTTTGACCGCCGTTTTGCTTGCCCCTAACGGAAAACCGGAGACGGTACAAATTTTAACACCGGAGCCGGTAAGAATTTCTCTGCAAAATTTCACCCACACCGGATTCATGCATACGCTGGCGAAATTGTATTTCCTCCCTTCCAGGCAAAGCTGTTCTATCTGCTTTCGGGTAGCATCCGGTTTCAGAAGCGTATGATCTATCATTCTTGCAATTTCCATAACAATTTTCTCAACTCAGCTACTTGCTTTACCTTTTACCTCGCTCATAAAATGATTGGATTTTTTATCCGATATTTGTCATCCGTCATCGGTTTTATTTTCCTTCTTCCTTTTTTCGTTTTCCTTTATTTTTATCCGTTCCGTCCATTCACGGTGAATCCGTTGACCCTTTTCCGAACGCTTCCGGCAGAAGCTCCTTTAAACTGTATCTATCTACCTTTCCCTTCAAATTCACGCAGACAACTTCCAGATCCCGGGTGAATTCCGATAGCACCTGCCGGCAAGCCCCGCAAGGGGTGATAGGCGGATTCTTGTCCGCCGCCACTACGATCTTGACAAAATCCTTATTCCCATTATTCACAGCTTTGAAGATTGCCACTCTTTCCGCGCAGACAGTTAAGCCGTAAGCGGAATTCTCCACATTGGCGCCGGTGTAAACCTTCCCGCTTTTGGTCAAGAGGGCCGCCCCCACTTTGAATTTGGAATAGGGGGCATATGCTTTCTGTCTGGCTTCTTTCGCTTCTTCGATCAGTTCGGTTTCTTTCATGGAAAACCCGAATATAGTTTACTCATCCGGAGTATCAAGCTTCAGCTTGATTCGAATCTCCTTTGGTTCAACTAAAGGTTAACATTCCAAAGATCTTGTCTTTAATAAAACATAACAACCTGAAGATTGTCACTAAATTTTTATCTCTCCAAGAAAGCTTTTACCTTTTCTGGTTCCCTCTATTTGGAAAATTTCCGCCACGGTTGCGCTCACGTCCGAAAAGCTTTCTCTTATACCCAAGTTTATATTGCTCTTCAAGGATTTGCCATATACTAATAAGGGTACATATTCTCGTGAGTGATCCGTGCTGGCTGTGGTGGGATCGCATCCGTGGTCGGCGGTTATGATTAGTACATCCTCACCGGTCAATAGATCCAGAATTTTGGGCAACCTCCGGTCAAAATCCTCCAGTCCGGCGGCAAACCCTGATGTATCGTTGCGGTGACCCCAGAGCATGTCGAAATCAACTAAGTTTATGAAAATCAACCCTCGTTTAAATATCTTTATCGATTCTTCTAATTTATCCATCCCATCGGAGTTGTTCCCGGTATGAATGCTGGTGCTAAGACCCCGACCGGCGAAAAGATCCTCGATCTTTCCAATGCCGATCACCGGAATATTGTTCTCGTGGAGTAAATCCATGACCGTTTTTGAAGGGGGGGGAAGGGAAAAGTCTTTTCTCCTTTCGGTTCTTTTGAACGATCCCGGTTTTCCCAAAAACGGTCTGGCGATCACCCGCGCCACCCCATGTTCACCGGTCATTATCTTCCGGGCGATCTCGCAAATCCGATACAGTTCATCCACCGGTATCACCTCTTCATGGGCGGCAATCTGAAAAACGCTGTCGGCTGATGTATAGACGATCGGTCTACCGGTCGAGACATGCTCCTCACCCAGTTCTTTGATTATCTCCGTCCCGGATGCCGGTTTGTTACCCAGGCTCTTTCT
Source organism: Candidatus Zixiibacteriota bacterium (assembly GCA_043810415.1). GTDB lineage: Bacteria > Zixibacteria > MSB-5A5 > MSB-5A5 > SM1-73 > CAIVRH01. The sequence continues at coordinate 3,338 of JBDROD010000135.1, forward strand.
GCCGATCGATTTTTCAAATTGCTCAATTATCTCCTTGGGAAAACCTTGAGGATATACCGGGAAGGGTTTTTGCAGGACCAAACCCATCATCTCCCAGTGTCCGGTGGTGGAATCTTTGCCCGGGGAGACCTCAGCCATCTTGCCGAAGCTGGCTTGGGCTGAAGGATTTTGCTTTACTCCCAAGAGGGGAGCAATGTTACCCAATCCCAGCTTTTGCAGATGTGGTAGTTTGAGTCCGCCTACCGCTTTGGCGGTATTAACCAGAGTATTCGACCCCTCATCCCCATATAACTTAGCATCCGGTAGTTCCCCCACCCCGCAAGAATCGAGTACGATCAAAATTATTCTCTTCAGCATAACCCTATGAATTTAAAAGAAAGAGATACAATTGTAAAGTCCTAATTCCTTGCAATTTTAGAATATTACCCGGACACATCCGCTAATTGTATTCAGTGATCGTTTTTATCTGCCTTTTTCCATTTTCCTTTTTGTTTTAGTCTTTAATCCGTCATTGGTTATTAGAAGTTGACAATTTTCTTGACAGCCCATTCATTTAATTTATATTCCCTGCGTAATTATTGCGGTCTGCCGATATTTATTTCCTCTTGTTTTTTCTCCAAGGGGAGCAAACGGCAGATGTAGAACGTTTATTTCGATGCCGAAACAAGATAAGTCCGGGGTGTAGCGCAGCCTGGTAGCGCACATGGTTTGGGACCATGCCGTCGGAGGTTCAAATCCTCTCACCCCGATTTAAATCGGTTCGTAGCTCGTGGTTCATGGTTCGTAGTAAACCGTTTAGTGGTTTTGCCACGAGCTATGAGCTACGAACCACCAACTGTCTTAAACCTGCCCCCGTAGCTCAGGTGGAAAGAGCATCTGCCTTCTAAGCAGAGGGTCGGGCGTTCGAGTCGCCCCGGGGGTGTTTGATTTTATCTTTCCTGCTACCCTGCCTGGAGAGTAACCTTTTTTCAAAAAGATAAAAAGAACGTGATAGTATCCAGTTAGCGGGGCACATTTTTTCACTTGACAAAACCGGGCTGTTTTTTTATAAAAGGTTTGTGAAATTATTCACAAATAAAATTCCGAAGGATTTGGTAGAATATATGGTGACGGTAAAGAGCAAAACCAGTCATGCGTAAAATATCCGATTCCACCATAAGACGCCTTTCCATGTATTATCGCTCCCTCTCGGAATTCGAGAGCAAAGGATACAAGACCGTCTCATCCGAGCATTTGGCCAAAACGGAGAGATTAACCCCAGCGCAGGTGCGAAAGGATCTGTCCTTCTTCGGTAGTTTTGGAACCAGAGGATTAGGGTATAAAACCAAAGAATTGAGGGAACGGATCGGCAAGATCCTGGGATTGGACCGTTCCTGGAACGTAGCTTTGGTGGGGGTGGGAAACGTCGGCTCGGCTCTGGTTTCTTACAAGGAATTCCAAAAACAGGGATTCAACATAAAGCTCCTGTTTGATAACGACCAAAGGAAGATCAATAAAAATCATAAGGGTCTTCCGGTTCTGGACGTTAAGGATCTGGTGGATCAGCTCAAGGAACATAAGATTGAGATCGTGATCCTCGCCGTTCCCATTCCGGCAGCGCAGATGATTGCCGACCTGGTGGTTGCAGCGGGCGTGAAAACGATCCTTAATTTTGCCCCCACCCGGATAAAAGTACCTAAAGACGTGATTGTGCGCTTTGTCAACATGGCTATGGAACTGGAGCACCTTTCTTTTTGCCTTTCCAATCAGAATTTTTCAGTGGCAACCTGAAAATCTTCAGGGAAAATTAACCCCACGGGTAAACCTTTTGTTATAAAGTATGATTTTTCTCTTGACAAATGTGGGGGGAGTCTTATACTATTTAGCCAAATGCTTCGTAATTTTACAAAAATGGCAGGGAGAAGATTGTCAAAGAAAAAAGTCAAATTGATTCTGAGCGGATTTGCCTTGGTTTTGATTCTATGCGGATGGTCGTTAGCTCAGGAATTCGCCTGGTATTGCCATCCCTACGGATCGATCAATTACCGAGGGGAATCGGCTCCAGACGGCATTAGGGTGGTGGCGGTCATTCAGGGAACGGAGTTCGATACCTGCTTCACCCAAAACGGTCAATACGACTTGACCATCCCCAAAGATGATCCGGTCTCTTCCCATAAGGAGGGATGGGCCGAAGGGGATACCATCACCATCCGGGTGGGGGGGTACGATACCATGCCTAAATTCCAAGCCTTTTCCGGATCGAAGAAAATCGATCTGTATCTCTCTTCGCTGGACGTAAAGCTCACCACCTGGGGTAAGATAAAGGCGCTCTTCAAGTAAAAGGAGTTCCAAGCGTTAATCCACTTTGTTTGGTATTGATTATTCCGGAAACTAAAACAGAAATTACTCGTAAATCTTAATTGCCAACGCCAAAAGGAGAAAGCATGAAATTGACCAGCCGTGAGGTAAAAGACGTAGTGATACTGGAGCCCAAGGGGAAGATCATGGGAGGACCGGACGCTACTTTATTGCATGACCAACTCCATGATTTCATCGATCAAAACAAAAAAAAGGTAGTGATCGACTTAGCCAAAGTGGATTGGATGAACAGCACCGGCCTGGGAATCTTGATTTCTAGTTTAACCACCATGAGAAACAACGGCGGTGAGCTTAAGCTGGCAAATGTAACGGAGAAAATTCAAAGCCTTCTGACCATCACCAGGCTCATAACCGTCTTCGAATGTTTCGACTCAGTGGATGCAGCTGTGGCAAGTTTTGAAAAGAAGTGATTTTAAGAGGAATCGATTGCTTTAGAAATGCGATTTTCTCAAACGGCGGATAGACTTTAGGGAAAGGTAGGTTGGCGAACCTACCTTTTTTATTGGATGACGTTTTTGAACCATGGAGGGTAGGAAGATTAATTATCCCAGGAGATATTCTATATGAACCAATCAGCCAATGGACTCACTCGTTCGAACCATCCTTCTAAAATAGTAAAAAAGGACAACAGCATTGAGATTCCCAGCACTCTTGATTTTCTGCCGAAGGTGGATCAATTCATCGAGAAAAAACTTAAAAAACTGAAGATACCGAAAAACCAGCTGGTTGATATCGCCATCTCGGTCTCCGAGGCGGTGACCAATGCGGTGATACACGGGAATAAAAACGATGTCAACAAGAAGGTCCGGGTGAGCTTGATAATGGAACCTGCCGCGGTGGAGATATGGGTAGAAGATGAAGGGGCGGGTTTTGACCCCACCGGGGTGGCATCCTGCCTGGAGAATGAGAATCTATTGAAACGTACGGGGAGGGGAATTTTGATATTGAAAGCTCTGATGGACGTGCTGGAATACGATTGCAACCCTGATCGGGGAACCAAATTGAAGATGATCAAGTATATAAAATAAACAGCTGGGCGGAAACTTTACCTTCGGTCGGATTCAAATCCTTCGAAGGTTCTTTGGTTCACCTGAAGGTAAGCACTCCGAAATTTGACTTATTTGAGGAAACCGGTGTAACTTTTGTCTTTTATCTTAGTCTAATTAATGAGAGTTTTTCTATCTGAATTGGTGGAGAGTTACCGTTGAATCTGCAGATATTGGTGGTTTCGGTATATATCGCCTGCGGAGCCATACTCTTTTTTTTGAGCGGGGTGATTTTAAAGGAAGATTCCCGCAACCGGGTCAACCGCGCCACCAGCCTTATGCTCTTCTTCGGCGGACTGGGACCTGTCTTGGCTTCGCTGGGGATCTTTTTAACTTCCGGCGGTGGAGCCGAAACCTTTGTTGCCTCTTCCCCTTTCACTCACAACATATTTTACGTGTGGGAGTTCTTCTTCCCCTCGCTTTTTCTCTTTTCTTTGATTTTTCCCGAGCAAAACACTTATTTAAAGAGATATCCCCGGATAAAATACCTAATATTTCTTCCCCATATTTTTCATACTATTCTGGTTTTGATCTTCTACCAGCCGGAGAAGATCATCCGCTCGCTGAACGTGGAACAGATGGGCTCGCTGGTCCGGTTCTTTTTGGATCCGCTCTCTTTGGTATTAAAATATGTGGCGGTGATCTTCGGCATCCTGTACAAGATTCACGTGGAATCGTTCTCCCTGATCAATCTCTTATTTCTGATTTTAGCGGTCTGGTTTTTGCATCGAGGTTACAAAAAGATCACAGTCTACACGCTGAAAAAGCAGGTGGGGCTTCTGATGTGGGGGATAAGGTCGTCGGTGGGTCTCTATGCCATCGCCTTTATCGTGCCGGCCCTCACCCCTCTGAAGTTCAGCGACAACGTGCGGTATTTCATAACCATCGTGGCGTTGATGGTCGGCAGCGGCTCCATCGCCTGGGCCATCATCAAACACCATTTCCTGGACGTCAAGCTGATCGTCCGGCAGAGCTTAGTTTACTTTCTCACCACCGCTATCGTGGTGGGTATATATTTTCTGATCCTAAAGCAGTTCGGTCGCTTGGTGCAAAACATGATAGGAAAGGAGATACCGGCTTTGGACGTGGGGGTGGTGATCTTGGCCATAATCTTCTTCCAGCCGGTTATGGGGCAAATGGACGATCTGATAAAGAAGTTCTTCATCCGGGAGAAGTCGGATTACCGAGGGATGATGGAGACTTTCAGCCGGAAGCTGGTTACCATCTTCGATTTCAAAACTCTGAAGGAGACGGTGATAGAGACTTTGAAAAAAGAGATGATGGTGGAAAACGTTTATATCTGCGTCCCCCACGTCAAAACGGAGGGGAGAGTAAAGACGTGCGAATACGTTTTGACTTCGGATGATCCGGCTTTGGAGCAAATCTATACCTGTGAGGTAAACGATCCCCTGATCGTAACCTTGAGAGAAAAAACCCGGCCCACCTACATGGCGGATTTCAGGGTAGTGGAGGAGACCAGCCCGATTTTTGGCAAATTATCCGAGCTGGGGGTCTTCTTGATGGTACCTCTCATCAGCCAAAACGAGCTGGGTGGGTTCATCGGCTTGTCCAAGAAAACCACACATTTCCGCTACAGCTATGAAGACATAACCCTGTTGGATATCTTGGCCAACCAGATGGTGATCGCCATGAGCAATGCCCGGCTCTATCAGGAATCCTTAGAAAAGCAGAAACTGGAGGAGGAATTGAATTTAGCCCGGCAGATACAGTTGGATCTTTTGCCCAAGTTCTGTCCCCAGACCGAATTTTTCGAGCTCTCCGCGCATATCCATCCCGCTACCGCGGTGGGAGGCGATTATTACGATTTTCTGTACCCCGACTCGAAATCGATCGGAATCGCCATTGCGGATGCCTCGGGAAAGGGGATACCCGCGGCCCTGCTCATCTCGCTGGTGCATGCTTCTTTGAGAGCGGAGGTGAAAAACAAGTTGTCCCCGTCTCTGATTTTATCCAACATCAACCAGCTGATCTTCACCTCCACCAGCTCGGAGAAGTTTGCCACTATGTTCTATGCAGAGTTTCACCCGGAGGAGCGAAAACTTTTCTACTGCAATGCCGGGCACAACTATCCCATTTTAGTGCACGAGGACGGGAAAGTGGAGTTTCTGGAAGCCGGCGGGATGATTCTGGGAGCTTTTGCCGAGGCAACTTATGAAGGAGCGGAGATTACCTTGCGGAAAAACGATACCCTGTTCTTCTATTCGGATGGATTGACCGACAATCACAATCCCCAGGATGAAGAGTTCGGAGAATCCCGGCTGTTGGATTTGTTACTTCAAAACCGTTCGCTGACCGCGGATGGTTTAAAAGAAAAATTAATAGAGGAGGTCGCCAATTTTTCCCAGGGAGCCCTTCCTTTTGACGATCTCACCATGGTGGTGTTAAAAATACACTAGCCCCTAACCCCTTACTCCCTTGGGTCAAGGGGCAAGAAGCAAGAAACCTCACCCCCTTTTTTCCTCTGCACATTTTTGGGGGTGTGTCATAATTTCGATTTATGTAGCCGCAGACTTTAGTCTGCGAAATCGATATGTTGAATACCATGGACTTACGTCCATATGGACGGCTACAAACCAAAACACAATTATGACACAGTCTTATTTGTATAGAGGGGGATTAAGGGGAGAGGTTAAAAGGAAAACATGAAGAAGAATAACCGAATCATAAAGATCGAAAAGCCCAAGCCCCGCCGGACCTGGACCCGGAACCCGATGACCAAAATCAAGGAGAGTGAGAAAATCTATAAACGGGGAAGGTCGGGGATATGGTCAACGGATGAAGCGGATGGAACGGATGCAATCGATTTGACCAAGGGGATAGAGAAAACTTACAAGTATTGTCCCCGGTGCGGGACCGAGATGATGGAAAAAAGGGTGGATCATCACAAAAGGAAAATCTGTCCATTGTGTAAGTATGTCTTCTATCACAATCCGGTTCCGGCTGCGGGGGTAGTGATAAAAAAAGACGGCAAGATACTTTTGGTAAAAAGAAAATACGAGCCATATAAAGGGGATTGGTGTCTCCCCGCGGGATTTACCGAATACGACGAATCGCCGGCACATTGTGCCATAAGGGAGACTAAAGAAGAGCTGAACGTGGACGTGAAATTGGACGGCTTATATGGCGTTTACTCCGGCAAAGACGATCCCCGCACTCATGCGATTTTGATAATGTACTGGGCAACGATAATTGGCGGTGAGTTGAAACCCGGCGACGATGCTGAAGAGATAAGGTTTTTTGCCAAAGATGAAATCCCACCAAATATTGCCTTCTTAGCCCATAAGCAGATTATAAAAGAATTTTTCGAGGGGAAGGGGTAACCACAGGTATAAACAAGATAGTTCATATCACAACTTCTCGTCTGCGAGAGGGATATAATATTCTGAGGAGCAAACTACA
>JBDROD010000136.1:0-5448 GCA_043810415.1 Candidatus Zixiibacteriota bacterium
CCCCCACCGGTATGACCAGTCTTCCCCCCACTTTCAGCTGGTCCACTAAGGGCTGAGGTATGTGATCCGGTGCCGCGGTCACGATCACCCCGTCAAACGGAGCATGCTCCTTCCATCCCTGGTAACCATCCGCACACCTGACGGTGATATTGTTATATTCCAGTTCTTTTAATGTCGATTCGGCTCTCTGAGCCAAAGGACAGATGATCTCTATCGTATAAACTTCTTTGGTTATCTCTGCTAAAACCGCTGCCTGATAGCCGGAGCCGGTGCCGATCTCCAGAATCTTCTCTCCTCCTTTCAGATTCAGAAGCTCGGTCATCAAACCGACGATATAGGGTTGGGAGATGGTTTGGCTCTCCCCGATGGGCAAGGGTCCGTCGGTGTAAGCCTGTTCTCTCCAGTTCTCCGGCACAAAGAGATGGCGGGGGACTTTCCGCATCGCAGCTAAAACCAGCTTATCCTTTACCCCCCTTGCCTCTATCTGTTTTTCCACCATTCTTTCTCTTTCCTCGGAATAAATATCCGCAGTTGATTCTTCTGGTTTCATTTCGACTTCCTTGTGTTTGTAATCCTTACAAGAAAAAAGGATAATAAGGGAAAAGCCCAGGAAGAGCCAAATATACTGTTTTATTTTCATGTGGCATCGTCTTTTTCTATTGTTCTGCTACCTAAATGGTCAATGCTTTTACTATCCGGTCAGACCAATTGGAACAAAATCATTCTCTACTGTTGTAGAATCATCCGGTATTCCGAGACATTAATTTTTATAAGGAAAAACTATCATGCTCCAGATAGGTTTATAATAAGAGAAATATCTTTCCGGTCAAGGATTAAATTAAAAAGAGGTGGTGACTAATAGGTGGGACATTCAAGTTGTGGCAAACTAGAAATTAAAAAAGATTGAATAGACCAGGGGCTTTATCCACTTAATAGCAACTATACCAATGTGTTGAAGTCTATCACCCAGATAAAAAACCATTCCAAAACTGAACTCTTCCGCTTTATTTTCCGAAGTTACAAAAAAGATTAAGCCAGTAGCCGATTTTCGATATTTTGTAATTGACAATACCGGATTATTAATTATCTTATATCAGTGGTATTATATTTGAAAGTTTGAAGGAAGGAAAGATTTGCTCTCCTGAGAATAGATTTATAAACGTATTCTTGTTGTGCATATTTTGGGCAACAACTATGCGAATATTTTAACTATCAACCTTCAAGGAGGTAAGCATGTTAAACCGCAAAGGTTTAAGCCAGCTTAGCTTTTTTATGCTGCCGCTTTTGCTGGTCTTATGTTTCTCTTTGGGCTCCAGCCCGGCGTGGGCTCTCTCTACCCCCCAGTGGATTGAGTTTACTCCCGGGATGGATCAAATCCCCCAAACCCAGGTTTTGGAATCCAATCTTCAGCAGGTCATTTTAGACATCCAGATACCGGGTATGTGGTCCGAACAGATGACCACCAAGGGGGGGGATTTCTACCGGCTTAGCATACCGGAATGCGGCGTCACCAACGTTATCGGTGAGCCGAATCTGCCGGTCTTGAGAAAAATGGTGCAGATCCCTTATGGCGCGATAGTGAGCGTCGAAGTTATCTCTTCCGATTTTGAGGAGAGATCACTGGCAGAGCTGGGCATTTCCAACCGGATCATCCCGGTCCAGCCCCCCATCCCCAAAATCGAAGGAGCATGGGAGAATGCCCCATTCGTGATTCACGAGGAGGCGTATCAAAGCAACAGTTACTATCCCGCAGAAGCAGCTCGGGTGATGGAGACGGGAGAACTACGGGGGCACAGATTTGCCACTCTTGAGATCTCGCCGGTCAGTTACAATCCTGTCGCCGGGAGCGTGAAACTCTATTCCAACTTGAAGATCAAGGTCATCCTCCGGGGCGCGGATGTCGTTAAGACCCAGAATATGTTATACCGTTATGCTTCTGCCCCGTTCGAGGATCTGTGTAATGATCTGTTCGTCAACTATTCTGCTTACCAGGATATGGTAAAAGGTGCACCGGCATTACCCATCGGCTACCTGATCATCGTGCACGACAGCTTCCAGGCACAGGCTACTCCTTTGGCGGATTGGAAAACCAAGAAGGGTTATCATGTGACCGTGGCCAACACCACCACCACCGGCACCACCACTGCCAGCATAAAGAGCTATATCACTCAGGCATACAACAACTGGCCCATACCCCCTACCTACGTTCTCTTCTTCGGCGATGTGGGATTCATCCCCACCTACACCGGGTCGTTCAGCTCCACTGCCACCGATCTTTATTTCGTGCAGATGAACTCCGACAGGTTCGGAGACATGTTCCGGGCTAGGCTTCCCGTGCGATCCACCTCCGATGGCACCAATATAGTAAACAAACTTCTCTATTACGACAATCCAACCTCTATCGATCTTGAATGGATGCGGCATGATTTGTTCATCGCCTCGTCTGATCATAGTTCTTTGACGGAGGGGACTCATCGTTATGCCATACTGAATTTTCTCATTCCCAACGGGGATATAATCGACAGTCTATGGGAGAGATTGGGAGGAGTCACTGCGACCGCTGTAACCAACAGCATCAATGCCGGCAAAGCCATAGTCTGTTATTCCGGCCACGGCTCCACCACCAGCTGGGCAACCGGCTCATACGGTCAATCCAACGTCAATGGTCTGAGCAACACCAACGAATATCCCCTGGTCCTTTCCCATGCCTGTCTTACCGGACAATTCAATTTGACCGAATGCTTTGGGGAAACCTGGGTTAAGGCACCAAACAAAGGCGGCATTGCCTTTTGGGGTGCCTCCAACAACAGTTATTGGGATGAGGACGACATTCTGGAGAGAAGGATGTTCCTGGCGGCTTTTCAGGATACCTGCTATCAGGTGGCAAACATGACCGATAAAGCCCTCTGGTATCTTTACCAATATTACGGCGACGTCACCAACGTCAAATACTATTTTGACATGTATAACGTGATGGGCGATCCTTCCACCGACATCTATACTTACATTGCCACCGAAATGGCGGTCACTTTCCCCACCCCCATTCCCATGCTCCCCTCCTATGCGGTGCCGATAACGGTTGAAACCCCCACCAAATCCCCCATCTCCGGGGCTTTGATCTGCCTGAAGAAGGGAGCGGAGGTATTCGAGACCGCCTATACCAATTCCAGCGGCCAAGCCACTCTCTACGTTTCCCCGGCCACCATGGGCTTCATCCAGCTGACCGTAACCGCTCACAACAGGCTGCCGTTCGAGGATTCCATTCAGGTCATCCCGCCGGGGGACGCTTATTTGACCTTCGAAGGTTATCACGTGGATGACGACAACATAGGTGCAAGCCAAGGGGATAACGATGGATTGGTGGATTTTAGCGAGACCATCGAGTTATCCATTTTGATGAAGAACTTCGGTGATTCGGCCGCTCATAGCACCTATGGAATAATCTCCACTACCAATCCCGACGTCACTCTTGTGGGTGATTCCGCCTTCTGGGGAGAGGTACCGAGTCACGACACTGCCACCTGCTTGAATCCGTTTGTCTTCACCGTCTCCGGGTCGATACCGGACCAGACTATCATCCCCTTCCATCTGGACGTTCACGCAACCAACGGAAGCTGGAGTTTTGATGAGATAAATCTGACCGCTCATGCCCCGGTATTGGTTTACGACCACAAGCAAACCTTCGATGTGGGGGGCAACGGGAACAACAAACCGGATCCGGGCGAGACCTGCGATATGAATATCACCTTAAGAAACGACGGAAGTGCGGGTGAGGTTCAGATTTCAGCCCAACTCATCGTTTCTGATCCCTACATTACCGTCACCGCTGCGGGTGCTTCTTATCCGGACATACCTGCCGGTGGGACCGGAACTTCGATTACGGCTTACCGGTTTGAGATTTCCAGTAGTTGTCCCATGGGTCACCACGTTCTATTTGCTCTGCAGATAAGCGGCGGGGGATCATATTCCGCCGTGGATACTGTCGACGTTTTGATAGGGCAGACCCCCATCCTGTTTGTGGACGATGACGGCGGAGGTTCATACCAGAGCTATTTCTTACCGGCTTTGGATTCGACCGGATTTTTATACGACGTGTGGACCTATGCCACCGCGGGAGCTCCCACCGATTCGGTTCTGGGGGAGTACACGGTGGTGGTGTGGAGCACCGGCCCGGATTACGGGACCATCACCGTTCCTAAAACCTTGACCGCTACGGATCAAGCCCGGCTGATGACCTATCTGAACAACGGAGGGAACCTGTTCCTCTCCAGTCAGGATCTGCTTTTGGACAACAATCCCAACACCTTTATCACCGATTACCTGCACGTAGCGGGACATACGGATGACATGGGAGAGACGGCAGTGGCGGGAGTAGGCGGAGACACCATCTCGGACGGGATGGGATTTGCCCTGAGTCCGCCTTTTTACAATTTCTCCGATTACATTGTACCGGGAAGTGGAGCTATTGGTATATTCTCTACAACCGTCAAGGGTTCGACCGTTCCGCGGGAAGGCGTTCAGCAGGACAGCTATTTGCAAGCGGGTAAGGGTTTGGTGGATTACGGTGCATTGCGGTATCCGGAGTCCGGGACGTCCACCTACAAGGTGGTCTTCCTTGCCTTCGCGTTTGAGGGGGTTCCTCAAAGCGGAGCGGAACCGGACAACGGCTATACCCTGATGCGGAGGATCATCGGCTGGTTTGGTTTGGGCCGGACCACTTCTCCTTTCATGCGGGGAGACGCTAACGGGGATCAGATCATAGACGTAGGCGACATAGTGTTTTTGATCAATTATCTCTATAAGAGCGGTGAGGCGCCCGATCCATTGGATGCGGGAAATGCCAACTGCGATGGTCATGTGGACGTAGGCGACATTGTCTACCTGATCAACTACCTTTACAAGGGTGGAGCTCCGCCGCCTTCTTGTTGAGATTAATGAGATTGAATTGAAGTCAAGCGACCCCCGGTCCTGCAAGTTAGGGATTGGGGGTTGTCTTTTTGTAGTCGCTCGATTCATCGAGCTGTAGTTGCCTTATTCGTCAGGCATAACTGATTTATCAGGCAAAATCGCCCAATCCTTCGACCCTTCGATGAACTCAGGGTGCTGAGCAAAGTCGAAGCACAAGCTCAGGATGGTGAACAAAGTGAACCATGAATTGGGCGACTACGAACCCAAGACAAAATAATGCTTGATTTTGACATGGAAACAGGATAACATAAGAACAACAAGTTTGAAAATCATGTGAAGGCTTGAGTGAATGAGACAAGGTAGGGAGAAGCGGTTTTTATTCTAACAGATTATTATCTGAAGGGGGTAAGTGAAATCTAAGTTCAGAAATATCTCAGGAAAAGAACATGATATGAACATTGAGAAGTATTTTAAGGACATTACAAGAACAGGGGTTATATGAGAAAAACAAAAAAGGTACAAAATCTAAATCTTGAATCT
>JBDROD010000137.1:0-3453 GCA_043810415.1 Candidatus Zixiibacteriota bacterium
TGAAAACTCAGTGATATTCTCTGTTTCAAGGCCGGCTGTCGATACGAAATATATGCGACAGCTTTTTCCGGAAATTATGGCCGTTGTTCCATATCCGGGCAGCCACCAGGTGGTGATCCAGGGAAACTTCCGCCGCCATGGAGATGCGCGACGCGTTATATTGGGATGGTTCGCAGGACCTTTTAAGGATTTGGTTAAGAACTGTATCGTCGTCGATGAGGATATTGATCCTTTTGACCCCGAGCAGGTGCTCTGGGCATTGTCCTACCGGTTCCAGGCCGATAGAGACCTGGTCATCATCCCCAACTACTCCAGCGTGGGATTCGATCCCTCTGAGGCGCGTGACGGACTCGTTACCTTGTGCGGCTTTGACGCAACAAAGCCAAAACCTCCCTCACCGCGCTACGAGATGGTTGGTTGGGTTGAGCCGTGGAAAGAGACTACGGATTGGAGGAAGAAAATCGCCGAAACCTGGCGAAGAAAGGAGAGATAGAGGTGGCCATCATTCCATCATGCCCAAGATGTGGCAGTGGCAGTACCAGGCTGATATCCGAATCACCTCATCCCGGTGTCTGGGAGATGTACGGTTGTCATCAATGCACTTATCTTTGGCGAAATACAGAAACGTTAGATGGAATAAGAACCATCGCCGAGGAAGAGATCGAGGGTGCTGTACTTGACTTTCCTCCCCCGAGCCAGGGTGGTTTCTTCCGATAGGGCTGAACCATCATTTACAATAAAATGGATAAGCATCGAAAACCCAAATTAAAGGAGGTTGATATGAAAACAAAAATTTTTCTTGCAAGTCTTTTATCGTTTTTCTTTTTTGTCTCTGCCGGTATCTCCATGGCACAAGTGGATTATCCAACCAAGCCCATCCAAATGTTGATCGGGTATCCCCCGGGGGGGAGTACGGACATCATGGGTCGTGCACTGGCCCAAGAGGCAAAAAAATATTTAGGCAAGGAGATCCTCATCATCAACAGACCAGGAGCTAACGGGACGGTGGCTGCAACTCATGTGGTCACTCAAAAACCGGATGGGTATACCATCGGAACGACTCCGAGCGCTTCATTTACGATTACTCCACTTCTTCAAGAGCTTAAAGTCGATATCCTAAAAGAATCGATTCCCATCCTTTCATTTGGAAAATTTCATGTGGGGATTTTTGTGAAAACAGATAGCCCCTTTAAGACGTTTAACGATTTTATAAAATACGCCAAGCAAAATCCGGGTAAGGTTACCTATGGACATCCCGGGTCTGGGACAAGACCCCATCTGGTCATGGAGATGATCGCTGCTCAAGAAGGAGCCAAGATCAACTTTGTTGCTTTTAAAGGAGATACTCCTACGGCTACGGCGTTACTTGGGGGACACATCATGGTTGCAAGTTGTTCTGCCGGAGGTTGGATATCCCATATCCAGGCGGGCAGCATCAGGCTCCTTGCTATTTCAGAGGATGAAAGAATGGATTCTTTTCCTGATATCCCAAACGTGATTGAACTGGGATACCCCTTTCCCTTACCCACCATCCTTGTTCTTTATGGTCCGAAAGGCCTTCCGGAATATGCCGTGAAAAAGTTAGAAGAGGCGTTTGTCAAGGCAAGCCAATCTCCTGCTTTCAGGGAGTTTGCCACCAAGAATGAATTATATTCAAAAAAGATTATGGTCAGGGATGAGCTTTCCAAGTTTTTAAATGAAGAAAAAACAAAAACACATGACATCATCCAAAAAATAGGACTGGGAAAGAAATAGGGGGTGAACATAAATGATCGATGGGAATTCCGTGATAGACATGCAGCACCATTTTATCCCTTCGGAGGCATTGAAATTCCTTGGGAAGACACAAGAACATGATTTTACCACGGGTCTCAGGAGGTATCGTAAAGCTTATGATATCATGGCGGACATCAATCTCCATTTGGAATTTATGGATACAGCAGGGATCGATGTTTCGATTTTGAGCACAGGAGCCTTTACTCCGAATGGGTATCATTTCTGTAAAGCGTGCAATGATGGGTATTCAGCCGTTATTAAACAGTATCCAAAAAGATTCAAAGGAATGATCCAAGTTTATCCTTATGATCAGGACAAGAATGAGGATGAAATTAAACGGGGTGTGGAGGAGCTTGGCCTGTGGGGCATTGCACTAGCCTCTTCTTATGGGGAGATGACGGTAGACTCCCCTTTGATGATGCCGCTTTATGAGATGGGCGTTAAGTACAAAATGCCTGTATTTATCCACCCGACGGTAAGAATCAATCTTTGGGGAGGACAACGGTATGATCTCTATACGACCGTGTCGAGGGAATATGATATTGCCAAGTCATTTGTCGAGTTATTTTACGGTGTCCTGCCACGTTTTCCTGAGCTTAAAGTTATTATGGCTCATTTCGGGGGAGGGCTATCGGCATTAAAAGGGAGATTGCTGGCCTGGCACCAGCCAAAGGATTTCTCAATTCCACAGGAGGATCGTGGTCACGGCCTATCGATTTACGAAGCCAAAGAATTAGGTTTGGTGGATGATTTTGAGGCAAAACAGAAGAATATCCTCTTCGACTCAGCAGGCTTCGGAGGCTGGTTACCTGTTATCAAGTCGGCTTTTGAAACCCTCGGTCCTGATCATGTCTGTTTTGGAACAGACTACCCGTATGAGTTGAACAAACCCCTTTATGTCAGGAAGACCATTGCGGAGATCCATCAGCTCGAAATTCCTCTTGCAGACAAAAGAAAATTTTTTAGTGAAAATTTAAGAAGGTTTTTTGTGGGGTGAGAAATGGAGACTCGGAATAGTGATCTTAAAACTTTTCTTGACAAGGGACGATAGATTAGGTAATGTTCCAATTGCTAAATGGCCTAATCATGATATGAAAGGAGGGATGGCAATCCTACGGGGATAAAACTCAAAAGAATAAATGATCAGAGGGATAAACTGCTAAAGGGTTTGAATAAAGGGAAGGAGGTATATGATGGGAAAAAGAGCATTTTGGATATTATTTATAATAGGGTTGGTTTTATTCGCTTTTACAGTTACCGAGGTCAAAGCCCAACAAATCATTCTTAAAGCCGTCACCGCTTTTCCAAAGCCACATTTGAACAACGACCCGGTTCCTCTATTTATCGAGGCTGTGAACAAACGTGCCGCAGGAAGGCTTAAAATTGAGTGGTTAGGAGGACCTGAGGTATTTGCACCCTTTGACCAGGTCCACGCCATCAAAGCCGGCACCATTGACATGAATCTATATTATCCATGGGCCTATATGAAATCGCTGATGCCGGAAGCTGAGGCACAGGGGCTTTCTGAGCTTGCTGCATGGGAGGAACGAAAGACCGGTGTCTTTGAACTCTGGACTGAAATCTTTGAGAAAAGAGTGAACGCAAAATATTTGGGAAGGCTTCACAGTAATATAACGTTTAATGTCTTCAGTAACCGGAAGATTGAAAAGGTATCAG
>JBDROD010000138.1:0-2094 GCA_043810415.1 Candidatus Zixiibacteriota bacterium
GAGATCCTTCAGCCTTTCCTCTAATGAGTCCATGAGAATGACAAATTTTATGTTGCCTGATTGAAGGTTAGTCTTCATTGAAATTTTAAGGGTTTGATATTGTTCGTCCTCCAGGTCAAATATTTGTTTAGTCTTTTCCTCAAAGGTCAGATTGAATTTGGACTGAACTTTGTCATTTAGCTTGGCCATAAATCCATCGAAATCCCCATAATGTTTCCAGAGAGAGGCCCCATAATCCAAAACTTGAGCAATAACAGTTCTTTTATCAGGATTTTTAAACAATTTCGTTTCTACAATATAAATATCACCATCCTTATCCACCCCCATTGCATCTATAGGGCCTGATTCTGTTGGAAACTCCCTTGCAGCCACAAAAAGCTTCTTGTCTTCCTGAATCTCATAGACAGGAATCGAATCGGGGTTATGTTGGATAAAATCTTGCATATGGCCTTCTTTCTTGAAAGTGGTCTTGTCAACTTTGACTGCGTTCGCTCCTTCTTTTGAAATAATAATACTCATCTTTTTACCCCCCGCTGTCTTTTTATTATAGGTTCCTTTAAAAACAGTTAGATCAGTTCAAATGTAAAGAGGGTGCTCACCCCATTCAAAGGTCCCTCAACGGATATCCTCTTTACATTGCATAATTCTTCAAAAAGATTGGAACCTATTGCTGAGCAAACCAGTGGGTATCTATTCCTGTAGTTCAAAGCACTGTGAACGTCTCCTGATCGAATTGTTACCGTCTTTTCGCCTTTGTTTCTGGCAGGATCAACGTAGGCATCCTTACAATATTGCCTGACATCATCTGCAAAACTCATCTTATGCCTCCTGGGCTTTATCCTCCATGATCGATTTCTTGGGGCGTCTTGGAATCCGGTCTTTTGTTTGGACGTTTTGGTTGAGCCTCGCCAGGGTGTTAATGGATATGGAATGGAGATTTGTCTTTGTGGGTTTACGATTTTTGATGGCCTCCCAAGCGACCGATCCGGGTCCATTGAATACTTCAGTAAACGTACCGTCAGCGTGAATCTTTATGCCCAAGTAGTAATCAGGCACGTGATCCACGGGGAAAGTCAGAGAATTCTGCATGGTTGCCTTTATTTGCACTTGTCGGCCATCTGACGCTATTCCATCGTGATGTTTCTGCAGTTCATCGTGCAATTCAATATCGTATGCAGATTCTACCAGGATTTCGCCGAGGTCGCCAACCAAGCGACCATCAAGAGTGAACTTCTTCTTTGGATAGGCGCTTTGCAAGTGCTTAACAATCTGGAGCATCTGATTCACAGCATCCGGGATCGTGATACCCATTTCATCAACCCTTTTCTATAAAAAGTTCTTCTTAAACCTGAATTTGCCATGCTAAAAAAGTCTCCCTTTTGCCCAAATCTCAATTTCTCAAACCTGACCCCAGAGATTTCCCATAAAAGTCTATTACACTTCCCAGTTACATAGGGGGCTTGTCAGCAACTCCTTGAAATATTTATCTTTTTTATGCTTTTTCAACCTCAAAACACAACTCCAGTTACATCACGTTACATAACCCTCAGGCCCAAAAGGGAACATAACTTGCGTCCTTTTTCGAACCACCAGATTCGCCATGTGGCTTGATCAATTCCACTTCAATAGTATCTTTAATAATCCTTGATGCCATAGGATAATTATTATCACTTATGGCGAGACGCTTCCGGAGAGAGGCGTTAGACATTCTTTTTCCGGATACATATTGGAGACATGCATGTTGGTAGCATGCCCGAATTCTTTCTTCCCGATTCATTTGTGAGAACTTCCGGGGACCCAGAAGGACGGCTATTGTGTTATCTCCGGTCACTCGGAAGTCAGGAGCGGGCAATTGGAATAGTTCAACTTGAAAAATTACCTTATCAATTCCGCTCCCCCTTTCCTCACAGATATTCATACGCCGCATTAACGCAGCCAATTATCTCATTACGGGAACGCGGTGGTTCATCGATAAACCGAAGCGTATCAATGAGTGGAACGCCTGGGTTAGAAATTTCCATACGGTCGGCGAAAATCTCAACCATTGGTCCAGCCCCCGTAATGTTAAAGTCTTGATGAATCAGTGAATTGGCA
>JBDROD010000139.1:0-5631 GCA_043810415.1 Candidatus Zixiibacteriota bacterium
AGCAATTATTGATCTCACCCATAGGATTTGCTCTGTGTCTGATTTTCTTGGTTTCCCGACCCAAAAACCTGAACGTGAAAAAGCAAGTATTTCGATTCCTGTTAATCGTCGCTTTAGGTCAGCTTTTTTTAAATTTCATCTTCAACCCCGGGTTAGGAGCACCCCGGGATTGGGACCTTTTTGCCTCCGTGGGACTGGGCTATACGGTTCTGGCTTTATTTCTATTCACCCGGATATCGCCGGACTCGAGGTTGAGTCATCTGAAATTGAATCTGGTTATTGTCGCCTTTCTTTTCATCCTCCCCTGGATACTGATAAATGCCAGCCCGGACAAATCGATAGCCCGATTCAGGAATATTCTGGACTTGGATCCTAAAAAAAGCCGTAACGGACATTTTATTCTGGGTCGTTACTTCGCTGCTATTGGTGATACTGTGGAAATGGACAAAGAAGATAGATCCACTAAGGAAAAATTTCCTGAAATAGGGTTGTATCTTCAGGGTAAGGAACTTCTTTCCAAGGGGGACCTTACTCCGGCTTTCCAGAAATTTACTCAATCCCTTCAGATCTCTCCTGATTGTGCTGAGGCTCACGCTGGTTTGGGTTGGTACTACAGTTTGAGTGGAGATTTTCAACAATCCGAGACGGAATATAGGCAAGCCCTGGAACTTAAGCCCGATTTTCTAACCGCCTATTCCGATTTGGGCGACATCTATATGAAACAACAGGATTTCAAGAAAGCTGAAAAAATGTATAGCCGCGCCCTGGAACGCGGGATGAAAGACCCGCGCTTATACAGCAATTTAGGGATTCTATATGTACAGCTCAATGATCTTGACAAAGCTGCCTCGTTTTATCAAAGGGCGATTGAACTTCAAAAGAATTCTCCAGAACCTCGTTTGGGATTGGCTTATGTTTATTCGCAACTAGGAAAGTTCAACGAAGCACTAGCCGAGCTTAAAGCGCTTCTGCAAATGAATCCGGATTTTGCCATGGCATATTATCAGCTTGGAGCGGTCTATGAAAACCTCGGACAGAAAAAAGAGTCAGTTAACGCCTATCAAAGATATATAGAGATGCAGCCCAATGACTCCAAGGCAATTGAAACTAAGCAGTTGATTGAAAAACTTAAGCAGGAATGATTTTATTTATAAACATCTACCAAATACATCTCCCTGAGATTTGAACAAAGTGTTTACAGAATTTGTTATTTCTCTTATATTGCTGAGGTAAGAAAAAAAGAGACCGTTGAGTTTTTTTTAAACCATCTTATATAATGCAGTCAAAGAAAAAAGAAAAAGCTTCAACCAGAGGGACGGATCCGCAGTCCGGATCATCTCCGGTGGGAAACATAACGATGGCGGTGAGTCTGTTCCTGTTGTTTTTATTGTGGTTTACCGCCTTCTTCCCGGAAAAAAGACTCTGGGGGATCAACCATTGGGCTTATTTCCCCTTCTGGTTAAGAACCGCACTGATAGCGGTTGCATGCTTGAGTTTCTTGCCGGCAGTAAGACGAAAGCTCACCTTATTCTTAAGTCCTCCGGTGGTTAAGATCTTCGGCTTCTTGACGGAAAGACGAAAGCTTGCAGGTTATCTGCTGTTACCTTTGCTTTCTCTGGTTTTGTTCCATCTTCTCCGAACCAAAACCCACCTTTTGGGGGACGGGTTTCAGATATTAGACAGTCTCAAAGCGGGCTCTCTTGTTCCCAACTGGAGCCAGCCGTTAGCCATCTGGATCTATTTAAACTCCTATCACCTGCTTGATCGTCTCTTCGGCCTGGACGGAGCATCGGTCTATGCCCTCATCAGTTACCTGGCTGGAATGATCTTCGTTATCTTTGCGATCAGATTGGCAGTCCTTCTGGGGAGAAGTACCTCCACCCGCCTGTTTATTTTCCTCATCCTGATACTGATGGGGAGCACCGGGCTTTTCTTCGGCTATGCAGAACACTATCCCCTTCTCTGTACGGGAATCTTAGTATATATTTTCTACTGCCTGAAATATCTGCGTAAAGAGACAAATTTCTTGACTCCACTGATGATATATATCATCCTGGTTCCGCTGCATTTCTCGTCCTTGTTTCTCCTCCCCTCTCTTTTGTTTTTGTTTTTATTCCGGGAAGAAGAGAGAAGATTACCCCGACTTCTCCAAGAAAAGCTCACCTGGATTCTGCTTTTGTGTTTGTTGATTCTTTTTGTGGGGCTGATATTATATGTAAGGAAGTATAACTGGTTTGTTCTTGGTTACCTTATGCCGGTTTTGCATGGAGTATACACCGGACCTCATTACACCCTGTTTTCCCCTGATCATATTATCGATTTTGCAAACCAGCAGTTATTGATCTCACCCATAGGATTTGCCCTGTGCCTGATCTTTTTGATTTTCCGACCCAAAAACCTGAACGTAAAAAAACGGGCATTTCAATTCCTGCTAATAGTTGCTCTAACCCAGCTTCTTTTCAATTTTATCATCAACCCCGGCTTGGGGGCTCCCCGGGATTGGGACCTTTTTGCCTCGGCGGGACTGGGCTATACGGTTCTGGCTTTGTTTTTATTCACCCAGATATCGCCGGACTCGAGGTTGAGTCATCTGAAACTAAATCTGGTCATCGTCGCCTTTCTTTTCATTCTCCCCTGGATATTGATAAATGCCAGCCCGGAAAAATCGGTAGCCCGCTTCAGGAATATTCTGGATTTGGATCCCAAAAAGAGCCGCAATGGTCATTTCGTTTTGGCCGGTTACTTTGACCGGACGGGTAAGCCTGAGGAGACGGAAAAGGAGAATAAGAAGATAATGGAGATATTCCCCGAGCTGGAATTATACCAACAGGGAATGATGCTCCTGGCTAAAAATGATTTGACCCAAGCCTACCAGTACTTCACTCGATCCTTGCAGATCGCTCCGGATTTTGCCGAAGCGCACGCGGGCTTGGGCTGGTATTATCTAACCCTGGGAGATCTCAAGAAATCCGAAAGCGGATATAAGAGGGCTTTGCAGCTGAAACCCGACTATCCCATCGCCTATTCTGATTTAGGCGACGTTTATATGAAGGAATCAAAGTTCAAGGATGCGGAAAGGATGTACCGGCGAGCTCTCAAATTAAAGGTTGACGACCCTCGCATATACAACAATCTGGGGATCTTGTATGTCCAGCTCGGGGACTTGAAGAAAGCTGTCTCGTTTTATCTAAAAGCCATTTCCGTCAAGAAGGATTTTGTAGAATCCTACTACGGCTTGGCTTTTATTTGCGTTCAACAAGGGAAGTTCCAGGAAGCGCTGAGCCAGATCGATCGGCTCCTCCAGATAAATCCGAATTTCGCTTTGGGATATTATCTGCAAGGATCGACTTACGAGAAAATGGGAAGAAACAAAGAGGCGGCTGACGCCTACCGGCGATACCTAAAGATGCAGCCGAATGATTCCCAAGCAGCGGAAATAAGAAACTCTATCGAAAAACTAAACCGTAGCGAATAACTTTTTCATTTAGCACAGCGTACCGTTACCCCAATTGTTAAACCCAAGCTTTATTCACCTGGTGATAAAGTAGTTTCTGATGAGGTGGAATTTTGAAGATTAAATTTCTGGGAGCGACCAGATCGGTCACCGGCTCCATGCACATATTCGAATCGAACGGGCACACGATTTTGATGGACTGCGGGCTTTTCCAGGGAAGAAGAGAGGAGTCGAACCGCAAGAACAAGGATTTCCCGATCGATCCGAAAGCTATCGAGCGGGTGGTTCTGTCACATGCCCATATCGATCATTCCGGAAATCTGCCCAATCTGGTAAAACAGGGATATCAAAACAGCATATATTCCACCTTTGCCACCCGGGACCTGTGTCTGGTGATGCTCAAAGATACCGCCCATATACAAAAAAAGGATAGGGAATATCTGAACAAAAAAGAGGAACGGCGAGGACTTGCCCCGATTGAGCCGCTTTACGATGATATGGACGTGGAAAAGACGCTCTCCCTGTTTCGAGGGATTGGTTATCAAAAGGGATTTTACGTAGCGGCAGACATCCGGCTGACGTTTTATGATGCCGGGCACATCCTCGGCTCGGCCCTATCCATTTTCGACGTAAAGGAAAATGGAAGGAATCTGCGGCTGGCTTACATAGTGGATCTGGGA
This sequence comes from Candidatus Zixiibacteriota bacterium, assembly GCA_043810415.1. Lineage (GTDB taxonomy): Bacteria > Zixibacteria > MSB-5A5 > MSB-5A5 > SM1-73 > CAIVRH01. The sequence goes on from JBDROD010000139.1 coordinate 4,135, forward strand.
AGAAAAAATCTCCCCATCTTGAAGGATCCGCAGCTGGTGCGGGGAATCAACTTCATGATAATCGAAAGCACTTACGGCAACCGGCTGCACGAGGACCCTCAAGCCACCGAGAAAAAATTGGCAGTGGTGGTGAACGAAACCATATCTGGTGGCGGCAAGATCATCATCCCCGCCTTCTCGGTGGGACGCACTCAGGAGGTGGTCTACAGTCTGCACCGGCTGCAGGATCGGGGAATCATCCCTCACGTCCGGATATTTGTGGACAGCCCGCTTTCCGTAAACGTGACCGAGATATTCAAACTTCATCCGGAATGCTTCGACCGGGAAACCAACCGGATGATGGCTCTCCACGACGATCCGTTTGGATGGAAGGATGTCACCTATATCAAAGATGTGGAGGAATCCAAGGGGTTGAACCGGATGGACCAGCCGTGTATCATTATCTCCGCCTCCGGCATGTGCGAATCTGGCAGGATTCTTCACCATCTCAAAACAATATCGAAGATCCCAAGAATACCATAATGGTGGTCGGATTCATGGCTCAAAACACCCTGGGGCGAAGAATAGTGGAAAGACGGAGGAAGATAAAGATTTTTGGAGACGAATACCAGCTTAAGGCTCGGGTTGAAGTCTTTGATGCGTTTTCCGCTCATGCCGACAGAAACGGGTTATTGGAATACGTGGAGAATACCAAAGACTCTCTTCAAGGTGTCTTTGTGGTGCACGGAGAGGAGGAGCAATCCCAGGCACTGGCTGAAGGGATAAAAAGTTTAGGTATCCAAAATGTGATGATCCCCAGTTTTGAAGATGAAGTAGAAATTTGAAGAAGTTCATTATTTGGAATACCACTCCCGACATTTTCCCCTCTCCACTTTGTAGAGGGGGAAATGAGGGGGTGGGGTAAAAATGCCGATGTTAAACTTGACAAAGCTTTTTCTTTTTCGTATATAAGAAAATTCGAAGGCGGCGTAGCTCAGTTGGTCAGAGCAGAGGAATCATAATCCTCGTGTCCGGGGTTCGAATCCCTGCGCCGCTACTTTTTTTACAAGGGTTCAAAGAGTCAAGGATTCAAGGGGTCGAGCGAAATAAAAGCCCATATCCGATTATCGAAAATTATCGCTTAACCCTTGAACTTTTGAACTCTTGAACCTTTAAACCCTTGACTCCTCGAATCATAGAACCCTTTTTTGTTGAACCCCCAAAACCAAAAAAACCATTGACAAACATGTGATGGCTCGTATATTAATTTTGAATTGGTTATGCGGGAATAGCTCAGTTGGCTAGAGCGTCACCTTGCCAAGGTGAATGTCGCGGGTTCGAATCCCGTTTCCCGCTTTTTTTATTGACTGGATTTAAAAAGGCTCTTATTTTTTATTGTAATATGTTTCATCTTCTTGAAAGTGTTCCCCTTCTCTAATCCTTCGCTCATCCAATGTAACGGTATAAGCTGATTGGATTTAAAACCGTATTAGAAATATCGATTTAAAATCACAGAGA
>JBDROD010000140.1:0-9000 GCA_043810415.1 Candidatus Zixiibacteriota bacterium
AAAGGGGATGGGGAGTAAAAATAAGAATATAGTTATCTGGGACCGTTCCTCAGAGGAGCTTAAAGAGATAGGATTTCCATTGAATCTCAAAGGGGACGGATACCTCTGCCTTGGTACGGATACCCAAGGGGTGGGCTATTCCAACGATCTGATCCAATATAAAAATATCGGCAGTCTGCTAAGTGAGGTGATGGGGAGATTAACCGACGTTCAGATAAACGTTCCGGTTTTAAAAGATCATAGTCTTTGTGGTGTAACCTGTTCTTTGAAGAATTATTTCGGTGCCATCCATAATCCTAATAAATATCACGAAGACGGCTGCGATCCTTTTATCGCGGATTTAAATTCAGTTCCCCAGATCAAAGAGCAGCAAAAGCTGGTGGTCTGTGATGCTTTAAGAGTACAATATAATGGTGGACCATCCTATCACCCCAAATGGGCAGAATATTTCGGCGGGATAATCGTAGGGGACGATCCGGTAGCGGTTGATTTTATAGGGTACAGGATCATAGACAAAATCCGGGAGAGATACGGTCTACCATCTCTGGAGAAAGCCAACCGCATTCCGAAGCACATCTTCACTGCCGCAGATCAAGATCATCAATTGGGCAAAGCAAACATGGAGGAGATAGATTTAGTGGAGATGACAATTTGAGTGATAGAATATTTATTCAACTGAGGTAAATTTAAAGTTGAAAAAGCAAAATTCAAAATTACAAATCAAAATTCAAAACACAAATCATGTCGAGATTTAGTCGAAGACAATTTCTGAAAAGCTCTTTAAGTGCTGCCGGCGGTCTGATGATTCCGCATGTATTACCGGGCAGTTCCTTTTTCGGGTTATCCGGGGAGGTTTTAGCCTCGCCTGATCAGACCAAACTGTCGCATGTAGAGGCGAAATACTACAAGAAGCTGGAGGAAAAAGAGATCGAATGCTTACTCTGCCCCCGACAGTGCAAAGTTGGGGATAGGGAGAGAGGGTATTGCGGGTGCAGGGAAAACCGGGACGGCACTTACTATATGCTAGTTCATTCCTACGCCTGCTCCGCCAACGTCGATCCCATCGAAAAAAAACCTCTCTTTCATTTTCTACCGGGCAGCAAAGCTTTTTCCATCGCCACCGCCGGATGTAATCTGAATTGTAAATTCTGCCAGAACTGGGAGATCTCCCAGGTGAGACCGGAACAGGTACAGTCCATTTACCTGCCTCCGGAAGAGGTCGCCTCTTATGCTAGGGAGAGCGGTAGCAGGTCCATAGCTTATACCTATTCAGAGCCGACGGTTTTCTACGAATACATGCTTGATTGCGCCTCTGCCGGTAGGAGAAATGGAATCAAAAGCGTGGTGATCACTGCAGGATATATAAATCACGATCCTTTGATGGAGCTAATCCGGGAGGTGGATGCGGTCAAAGTCGATTTCAAGGGATTCACCGAGAAATATTACCAGGATATCTGTGCGGGGAAGCTCAAACCGGTGATGGACACCTTGGTGGATCTTTCAAAGAATCAGATCTGGTATGAGATAGTCTATCTGATGGTACCGACATTGAACGATAATCCCGACGACATAAGATCGATGTGCCGGTGGATGGTTAAGGATCTGGACCGGGACGTGCCGGTGCATTTCACCCGTTTCCAGCCCATGTACCTTTTGAAAAATCTTCCTCCCACTCCGATATCCACCCTGGACAAAGCACGCGAGATCGCCCTGGAGGAGGGGATGAACTTCGTCTATGTAGGAAACGTTCCCGGGCATGAGGGGGAGAATACCTATTGCCCGGTGTGCAGGAAAGTGGTAATAGGAAGAGTAGGTTTTACCATCCTGGAGATGAATTTAAAGGATGGGAAATGCAAATTCTGCGGGAAGGTTATACCCGGGGTTTGGAGTTAACTCAGCATTCCGTCTTTAAAAAAAGAAAAATATAAAATATTAAATGTCATGTTGAGCAAAGCATTATACGGAGCGGCACAGGATAATGTGAAACATCTATGATTCCTATAATAGCTCTATATTGAGAACTATGATTTTAAGATTGTTGTAAAGCAGATTCTTCGGTCGCTTATGCTTCCTCAGAATGACACAAATGAGTGATTTGCCCCATACAGATGTCAATACCCCTTAAGAAATTCTCCACAATATCGCATTTTTATTTAGCCTGTTTCATTCTCGGTTTTTCTTCCCTGGTAGCTCAGATCGTCCTTTTCCGGGAGATGATGGTCGCCTTCTACGGGAACGAATTGTGCCTGGGAGTGCTCCTTTCGGTATGGTTGTTCTGGGTAGGGATTGGTTCTTATTTGGGAAACAGAATAGCCAGCAAAGAAAATTATTCCTCCACCAAGCTGTCTTTTTGGTATGCCTTAATCTCTGTGGCTACACTGGCAACCATTGTTCTTATCAGATTTTCCAAACAGATTATGGGAACAGCTCCGGCGGAGATTGTGGGATTTCTCCCCATGTTTGTTTTCTCATTTGCGGTGATGAGCTTTCTCTGCCTGGTCTTGGGAATAGCGTTTGTTTTAAACTCCAAATCATGGGCTGGGGATGAGACTCGTGTCTATCGGATAAACCGGGTGTATTTATGGGAATCTCTGGGAGCCGGTGTGGGCGGGTTTTTAGTAACCTTCATTCTGATCCCGATATTTTCGAATTTCGAGATTGCTATCCTGCTGTTTTCTTTGAATCTGATCTTCTGTGCGCTTCTGTTGACCCAGAATCTACATATAATAAAGAAATCACTTCTCTGGGCATTCGTAATTCTGATCGTCTTCGGTTTCTCTATATCAAAACTGGGTGGAAAGCTGGATAGTTTTTCTGCCACCAAAGAGTGGAGAGGTTTACCTTTAATATATTCCCAGGATACCCGGTATGGTAATATTTCGGTAACCAAACAATCCGAACAGGTGACTTTTTACGAGAACGGGTTGATGCTGTTTTCCTCTCCGGACGTCTTCTCCGCTGAGGAGGCGGTTCATTTTGCCCTGTTGGAACATCCTCATCCCCGCACGCTGCTTTTAATCGGTGGAGGAATGGGAGATGCCCTATCCCAATCACTTAAATACGACAGTCTGAAAATCGATTATGTGGAATTGGACCCGGAGCTGATAAAAATAGGAGCAAGATTTTTCCCGGAAGAGGAGACACAGTCTTTGAATAATCCTCGTGTCAGGATACACTTCATGGATGGACGGTATTTCGTTAAGGAGAAATTGAAATCCGGGAGCCAAGAGATTTACGATGTGATCATAGTCAATCTTCCCGATCCATACACTGCCCAGTTAAACCGCTTCTTCACCCTGGAGTTTTTTCAGATGGCAAGGTCCATTCTGAAGGAGGAGGGGGTTTTTTCCTTCAGGGTGAGCTCAGCCGAAAACTATATCAGCCCGGAACTGGGATTGTACCTTTCCTCCATCTACCGGACCATGAGCTTTTGTTTTGCCGACGTTTTAATTCTTCCCGGATCGAATAATGTCTTTTTGGCTTCGAACCGGACCGGAATGCTTTTCGATGATTGGCAGATAATGGTAGCCCGCTTGAAACAAAGAGCTATCTCCACCCGGTTTGTAAACGAGAACTTTTTGCCTGACAGATTATCACCGGCAAGAATCGATTATTTAAAAAATGCCATAGCACAAAGCTCAGGGCGGATTAATCACGATCTGGAGCCGATATCTTACTTTTACAACAGTATCTTGTGGAGTAAACAGTTCAAGTCTTTCGAAAAACCGGTTTTACTTTTTCTTTCCCGTATTCCTTCAGGGTGGTTTATCGGAGCAATAATCCTGATTTTCGCCTTTTTCTTTCTTTTATTTCGATTGCGCCGAGCGCCGATACCCAACCTGGCATTGGTTACCATCTTTGTAGCAGGTTTCACTAGCATTTTCTTAGAGATTATCGTGGTCCTCTCCTTTCAGATATTTTATGGATTCATCTATTCCCTGATCGGTTTGATCTTTACTCTCTTCATGCTGGGTTTGACCATGGGAGCGCTTATGGTACAAAGAGCAGCTTCCAGAGGGAAGATAGGTTTTAAAAGCTTGGCTTTTGTTCAATCATTGCAGGTGGCATTCACTCTCCTTTTTCTGATCATAATCATCTTGTTTCCGTTACGCTCATTTTCAAATTTCGGAATCGCAGTTTTACTACTTTTGCTGATAGCCTTGTCGGGTCTTTTGGGTGGCGCAGTTTTTACTTTGGCAAACCATATCTTCCTGGAACGGAGGAGCACTTCGAAAGTAGGAACCGGTTATTCAGTCGATCTTTTTGGATCCAGCATAAGCTCGATCTTAGCTTCGGCCATCCTGCTCCCTCTTTTAGGCATCCCGTTGATTCTTCTTATAATATTTTTGATAAACCTCACGTGCTTTGGGTTTTTGGTATTCCCCATTAAGCCGTCTTGAAATCGGGGTAATCCCTGTCAGTCAAGAACCTTTAATTTGAAACATTACTCGGAGCTGGAGTGTATAAGAATTTACGTGCGTATGGAATCCCAGATGGGTGTGATCATCAGTGGTGGGAATAGTCTCAAGGAACAAAAGAATCTTCAATTATCTTACTTAATTGCAAAGTCTTACTTCGATGGTCTGCGGGATATGTGAAATCCTTTGCATCTTTGATACTAAAGTGATATCGATATATCAAAATTCAAATATCCGTCGCAGAAGGTATTATTATCATAGTTACTAATAACTTATATAACAACGGTTTATATAATTCAAACTAAAGGGCTGATAAATGTGTAGAATGAAGGTGGTGGTCTGTAATTTGCTTAAACAAAGGAAGGGTAAGCCATTTATGTCTGAGCTTATCGATTCAGTTTTGGTGTTGACATTACAAGTTATTGTGTTAGATTATTACGTGAGTTCAATTTTATGTTCCGAAAGAGCGAACATTTCTTGGAGGTCCTGATGAAAGGGCAAAGGAAGTACGGGTATATAGCTTTGGCACTGGCTTTGATTTCGGTGGCAATAATCTGGGTGGTCGGATTAGGGGAAGCAACAGAAGAGATCAAAGGGATAACTGAAGATGAAAAAAGCACACTATATAGCAATATTAAATTACTGGATAATGTGGCCTGGTGGATCAATTCCAAATATGTAGATTCGGTCGATGTCAAGCAGATGATCCGCAGCGGCATCGAGGGTATGATAGAGACGCTGGACCCCTTTTCCGATCTGCAGGATGCTACGCAGCATGACCGGTTGATTGAGCAGACCGAGGGGAAATATGAGGGGTTGGGGATGATCATATCCGAACGGGAGGGTGCCATCACCGTCATTTCTCCCATAGATGGAACCCCGGCATACCGTATGGGGATTCGAGCAGGGGATCAGATAGTCAAAATAGACGGGAAATCCACCCAGGGGATGAACCAAGAAGATGCATCCCGGTTGATGAGAGGGGAGCGGGGAACCTCGGTGGTTCTGACCATAAAAAGAGAAGGGGTGCCGGAGCTTTTGGAATATAAAATCGAGCGGGCAATAATTGAACTTAAAAACATTCCTTACTATGGGGTAATCAATGGAGGAATCGGCTACGTAAGATTAGTCAAGTTCTCCAAGGAATCAAGCAAGGAATTAAGGGACGCTATAGTGGAGTTGAAAAATCAAGGTATAAAAGGACTTATCCTTGATCTGAAGAGTAACGGCGGTGGCCTTTTGGATCAAGCGGTGGAAACCGGAAACCTTTTCCTGGATCAAGGCAAATTGATCGTATACACCCAGGGTCGATCCGAAGCCAAAAGAGAATTCAATGCTACCCAACCACCTGTCTACGTAGATGGTCCGCTGGTGGTTTTGGTGAATGGGGGAACAGCATCTGCGTCGGAAATCGTGTCTGGAGCGATCCAGGACTGGGATAGAGGGGTGATCATAGGAAGCACCACTTTCGGTAAGGGTCTGGTACAGCAGATATGGCCTATGCCTAACGAGACTTTTCTTAAACTGACCATAGCCAAGTATTACATCCCCAGTGGAAGATGCATCCAGAAGCCGGAGATAGCCAAAAGGAGCGCTATGCGAAATATGGAAACGGAGGGGCCGGACAGCATCGTGACCGCGCAGAAGGAGGTTTTCTATACCAAAGGCGGGAGAAAGGTGTACGGAGGCGGGGGGATCGTTCCGGATATCGAGATTGAGTATCCCACGCTCAAACCCATCGAGTACAATCTGGAACGGCAATCGATGTTCTTTAACTTTGCAGTATCCTACATAGCCAAACACCCCAATCTTCCCATAGAGTTTGAAATCGACAATCAAGTCTTAGAAGAGTTCAGGGCATTCCTTAAAGAGAAGAATTTTACCTACAAAGCTCCTTTGGAGCTGGATTTAGACAGCCTTAAAAGCGATATGAGCAGACAGAACAAGCTGGAGATGTTTTCCACAGAAATAGAAAACATGCAAAAATTGGTGGAGAAGGATAAAGAAAACGATTTTGCTGCGAGCGCCGATTATATCAAACAATCTTTGAAACGAGACATTATATATAATCTTTATGGCGAGAAGGCATATTATGAGCAGGTCTTGTTGAAAAGTGATCCTTTCATAAAAAAAGCACTCGAGATTCTCACCAATGAGAAAGAATACAACAAACTATTGAAGGGATAATTCAGACTTCTGACTTCATAGACTATGGAAAGCGTAAAAAGCCCCGTTATATACGGGGTTTTTCATTGGAATTTCCAGAGCAAGTTACAATTACCTCGCGATTCAATCCACTCTGATTTTAAAACCTAAATGTAGTCAAGGTTATTTAAATACCATGTCTTCTCAAGGATGTTCACCTCGATAAGGGAAAAACATTTTTAAGAATTGTTCCCCTAAATCGCTTGACAGTTTTTCTACAAATTGCTTAATTGAACATGGCAGTGGGATCGGGGTAAAGAAGATTAAGATAAATGAGGGAATCACCGTAAAATCGGGATGAATAGATATCTGTACATCTCATGGTTATTGGCGCTTTTGGTTCTATCCGGATGTGAAAAAAAGGAAACGGTGAAAACAACCAGAACGGTATTAGACAACGGAATGGTAGTTTTGGTCACGGAGCGTCATTCCGCCCCGGTGGTGGCGATCGACACCTGGGTGAACACCGGCTATTTCAATGAGCCGGATAGTCTGACCGGCATCTCACATCTTTTGGAGCACATGTTTTTTAAGGGAACGAAAAAAAGGATGGTCGGACAATTGAGAGAGGAAACCAGAAAGCTGGGAGGTTACCTCAATGCCGGCACCATATACGAATATACCCATTATTATACCGTGCTCCCCAGCCAGTTTGTGGAATCCGGACTGGAGCTTCAATCGGACGCCCTGTGGAACTCGGTGATTAATTCTACTGAATTGACTAAAGAAAAGAGGGTGGTGATCGAGGAGGTAAAAAGGAAATGGGACAACCCAAACGCTTTCTCCTGGGAGAAACTGATGGAGCTGGCGTTCGACAACCATCCTATTCGCCGGTGGAGGATGGGAACGCCCGAGCAGATAAATAACTGGAACCGGGAGCAATTCGAGCATTACCTGAAAAGCTACTACCGACCCGATAACATCATTCTATCCATAGCCGGAGAGGTTAAGACGAAAGAAGTAATGAAAGCAGTGGAGAAATATTACGGTGGGGTTAAGATGGACAAAACCCAGGTGCCTAAATGTCCAAATGAACCCAAACAAAAAGGGTTGAGGTATTCCCAACTTAAGGGGGACATCAACCAGAGCTACCTTAAGATGGGATTTCATACCCCGGGAAGAGTAGCCGAAGATTACGTGACATTGGATGTGCTGGCGCACGTTTTGGGTGCAGGAAAAAGCTCACGATTGAGCCAGAATCTGGTGGAGAAGAGTGGATTGGTTCATGCGGTGGGGTTAGAAGCCTTTGGACTTAAAGATCTAGGTTTTTTCATAATTGAGGCAGAGCTCGAAGCAAAGGATATGCAGAATGCCGAGATAGAGATTTTTAAAGAGATAGAAGAAATCAAAGCGGGTGGAATATCCGATGCGGAGCTGATAAAGATTAAGAATGCCATCAAATTCTCTTATCTTTCCTCCCTGGAAACCGCCAGCGGGGTAGCGGAGAATCTGGCGTTATTCGAGTCATACGGAGATTACAAGTTAGGGGAAGAGTATCTGACCAAAGTGGAGGAAGTGACAGCTGAAGACATTCAAAAAGTGGCAATGAGATATTTGATGCCAGAGAATGCGAGCATTTTGGAATACAGGCCGACCAAAGATTATGAGGATGGTTTGAGTGCGACTATGATTGAAGATCGAATCGAGACGGGTATGTCCATGAAAACCATGGGGGCGGTGAAACCAGAAAAGGACAAAGACGATATAAAGCCATCGAACGCACAACAGAATCATGTATCCTCCCGGCTGGCGAATTTACCGGTAAAAAGGGAGAAACTCTCCTGCGGAGCTGATCTGGTAACCAAAGAGAATCATTACCTGCCTTTAGTTTCCCTGGGCATTTACTTTAAAGGGGGAAGAGTCAACGAGACGAAGGAAAACAGCGGAATCACCCAGTTGGTTCTGAAAAGCAGTCTAAAGGGGACCGAGACCAAAAGTGCATCCGCGATATTCAATCTGCTGGAAGTTTTGGGAGCTTCTGCAGAAACAGTGGTGGAGGCGGATTACTTCGGATATCAGCTAAAGATTCTATCGGAGAATTGGGAGGAGGGTTTGAAGGTAATAGCGGACGTGGTGAAGAATCCGGTTTTCGATCCGGACGAGTTGGAGAAGGAGAAGAAGATACTGTCGGCGGAGATCGTAAAGAGCCAGGATAATATGGCAAAATATCCAGTGGAGCTTTTTTACCAAGCGACCTTTCCCGACCACCCGTATGGTCTTAACAGCCTAGGAGATAAAGATGCCATTGAGAGTTTAAACCAACAGAAGGTGAAGGGGTGGCATCAAGATTATCTTACTGCGGATAATATGCTAATCGTAGCAGTCGGAGACTTCGAGTCCTCTATTCTCAAGGAAAGAATGGAGACATTATTTGAAG
>JBDROD010000141.1:0-4381 GCA_043810415.1 Candidatus Zixiibacteriota bacterium
CCAACCATCTTTGTGAGTATGAAAAAGCAGAGGATGCTTGCGGAATCGACTCCCCAAGCTCGTCGGTCGATGATCAGCGTCATACAGCGTATCTTGATCAGCAAAAGATAAAATTATATTTTTAAGAAACTATAGTGTGATATAAAAAACTAAAAGTTGACAAACGGATGCGGTTTTGTTATAGTTCCAAGCAGAGTGAATGCAGAGCAGGAGGATACAGATGAATAGAATATTTTGGATTACGATTGTTCTGGTTTTATTATCCATCTCATCCGGGTCAGCCCAATTCTTGGGACAGCTCAGTGCTGCCCCCACACTGGATAGAGGCGACGCTCTGTTGGGTGCGTATCTGGGGGTTTATGATAATGCCTTCTCTTTGTTCGGACAATTTCGATACGGGGTGGTGACATACGTCGATCTGGGATTTAAGTTGGGGATGATCAATTACGACCCGGGATTAGGGAACAGCCGAACCGGTCTGACCTTGGGCGGAGACATCAAATACTGGTTCATGGAGAAGCGTTCGGGGGACCCTTTGGATATCTCATTCGGTGTGGGAACGGAATATTTGAGCATTTCGGACTTTAACGTACTCTCCCTGGGAGGAAACGTCATCGCATCTTATCCCATCGACTATTATGAAACCAAGAGAGTCACCCCCTACGGACGTTTGAACGTTAGGTGGCAGAGAACGAGTTTAGATAAGCCCTGGGCCGATCCGGAAAAATGGAACAGCGGTCATTCCCATAGCAGTGATATGAACGTAGCTTTAGCTTTGGGAGCAGAATTGAAACTCACCGAAACTCTCAATTTGGTAGGGGAGTTGGAAATAGACGACAACGTGGGCTTTGTAGCAGGAGTAAACTACAATATATTCTAATGGCAATAAAATTGAAACTTAACCAAGCTCTGGGTTTCCAGAGTTTTTTTTTGAAAAGAGGAAGGCTTTGAGTCTCCTGCAAGCAGCCATTTTGGGAATGGTTCAAGGGCTAACCGAGTTTCTCCCCATCTCCAGCTCCGGGCATCTGGTTTTAGGGGAGTCTCTGCTTAAAGTCAAATTCGACGATATCAGCTTTGAGGTCTTCCTTCATCTGGGAACTTTTCTGGCGGTAGTGATTTTTTTCTGGCATTCCATCTGGAAGATGCTAAAGGCGGTTTACCTCAAGGCTAAATCGATGCTGACAGGCAGCGATACCACATCATGTCAAGACGAAGACTGGCGGTTGTTTTGGCTGATCCTCTTAGGATCAATTCCGGCGGGATTAATCGGGGTCGGATTCAAAGATTTCTTCGAAAAGAGCTTCTCCTCGGTGAGGATCGTCTCGGGGATGCTCATTTTCACCGGTTTGGTTCTTTTTCTCACCAGATTCTTCAAGGGATTAAGAGAAAAATTAAAATGGGGAGATGCCATTTGGGTAGGTTTGGCTCAAGCCATAGCCATACTCCCTGGGGTTTCCCGCTCCGGCTTAACCATCAGTGCTGGAATTTTTAGGGGGGTGGAGCCGGGAAGATCTGCCGAGTTTTCCTTCCTCTTGTCTCTGCCAGCTGTTATCGGTGCCTGTGTTCTGGAACTTAAAGATGTGGTAAGCCTGTCAAATACGAGTAAGGGATTGAGTATTTACCTGGCTGGTGCAGTCACCGCGTTGATCGTAGGTTATGTGGCCATCAAATTTCTTCTGGGAATAATCAAAAGGGGTAAATTCCAGTATTTCGGATATTATTGCTTGGCCTTAGGATTTTTCTTCTTGATTTTCACCCGTTAACAATTTAGTCTTAATAGACTTCAACGTTGTATCATATTTGATCTATCATGCGAAAAGAGATCGAAAAGATTCTGATTATTCGTTTCAGTTCCCTGGGGGATATTATCCTTACCACGCCTGTGCTGGAAACGTTGAAGGTGAAATTTCCCCAATCCCAAATTTATTTTCTGACCAAAGCCAAATATTCTGATCTGTTGGCAAACGACCCCCGAATTCATACTTTAATAGAATTCGATCCGCAAGGAAAGCATAAGAGAGTTAAGGGATGTAAAAGATTAGTAAAGCAGTTAAGGTCATATGACTTTGATTTGTTGATCGATCTCCACTCCAATTTACGAAGCTTCTTTTTGCGTCATCTGGTCAAATCCGGCATCAAAACCAAATACCGCAAAAGATGGTTCTCCCGCTTTTTGATGGTTCATTTCAAATTCCTGAATATCAAGCCCGTTAGTACCTTGGAATCTTATCTCGGGGTTTTTAAGAATCTTCAAATCGAACCCGAGAAAAAAATCCCTGCGCTCTTTGTGGACCAAGACGATATCGAGTACTCGGAGAAATTTATCCTTGATGCCGGTATCAAAAAAGATGATATTGTGATAGGAGTACACCCGGGAGCAAGATGGGAGACCAAAAGATGGGATGAAGAGAAATTTGAACAGGTTTGCCATAAGCTAATCCAAAAGATAGACTGTAAATTTATTTTATTCGGGGATTCCGAAGATGGTGAGTTAATTCGGGGAATGGCTGAAAAATTACCGAATTCTAAGGTCACCAAAGCAATAGGATTGTCCCTAAGTCAGTTAATGAGTTTGGTAAAAAACTGTGATTGTTTAATCACTAATGATTCTGGTCCCATGCACATTGCGGAAGCATTAAGAGTCCCGGTGATAGCCATCTTCGGTCCCACTCACCCCCAGCTGGGTTTTGCTCCGACCGGATCGGATAGTATGGTCCTCTGTGCCGACGTCAAGTGCAGTCCCTGCAGTCTGCATGGAAAAAGAAAATGCCACAAGAAAACTAGGTTATGCATGGATTTGATTACACCGGATATGGTGGTTGAAGCGGTGGAGGGTTTGTTGAAGAAGAAGTCGGTTCCAAAGGGTGTTTAATCAATGAAACAAGTTTTGTTTGCCATATTCGTTTGCCTTATGTCTACCGGCGTGTTTTCCCAACCCCTGGATTCCTCTTATGTTTCTGAAACGGATTCTTTGAAAAGCCAACCATTGGTTGATACCATTCCGGTGAAGCCCTCCCGGACGTTCATTCAAGGCGATTCAATCGAAAAGGAGATGGTGAGCCATTTTTACTTGGGTGATGATATAAAGTGCCGGGATATCGATAATTCAACCGGAGAAAGTTTCGGGGATTTGATGGGGATGAGGAGTCTTTTTGACATACTGAGGGTGGGGCCGTCGAGTCAACCGGAAAATATGTATTTTGCCGGTAACGGAAGAGGAGTGGATGTCTTCGTTGACGGGATTTTGTACCGACAGCAGGACCTGTATTTTCCTCAAAGAGGGAAGATGGGTTTGAACACCATTTCCCTGTCAAATATCTCAGAGATCGAAATTCTGCCTGTAGGTTTAGCTAACAGGGGAGGGGGAGGTGGGGTAACGGGAGTTAATCTCACAACCAAGGATTTTGACAACCTAGAGCCATATTCCAGGTTACTGGATGATCGGGGGCCGTACGGATTTCGCAGAACCGTGGTGGAATTGGGAAGAAGTCTTACCTCGAGGGGAAAATTCTATGTAACCACTGAATTGAACAAATCTGACGGTTACCTGACCAATTCGGATAATGATGGGATGTCTCTTTTCGGAAAAACAACTTTTCATCTGAAAAAACAGATGGATCTTAAGCTATCCGCCTATCAGTACAAAACCACCATGGGACTTCCCCTTTTCCAGGAATCAAGATTTAAGGATGCTAAGAAAAAGGTGAATAATTGGCGCGTTGCTGTTTCCCTCAGGATGCAGGAGAATGAAAACTCAATTTCGGATCTCAATTTTCGCTTGGATAAACAAAACCAGGAGATAAAAAGCAGATCGTATGACTTTGAGAGCAAAAAAATTGACGAAGTTCTTGGCTTGGATTTGATCCAAACGACATCATTGAATGACAGACATTATTTCAAGCTGGTAGGTCATCTGGAGAGAAAAAACCTTAAAGCCTTAAAGATGAAACAGGGAATAGATGCAGTTTATTTTTCATTGGCGGATCTGATCAAGGTTAATCCCAAGCTGAGACTTATCTTTTCATCACAGATAGAAAAGGAAGAGGAACTCGAAACGGAATTCTCCCTATCCGGCGGAGTGGCATATCAAATATCCAGTGAGGTGAAATTGTTCTCGACCGGGGGAAGATTTGTAGGGAATCCGACTTTGATGGACCGGTTCTGGCTTCCTTTTTCCGCTGAATTCAGGGATACGATCGCAGATTACCTGGAGGAGGGAAACACAAGCCTGAAGCCGCAGAACTCTTACTCCGCAGATTTGGGGGCGGGCATTCAAAAGGGAAATTATAAAATCAGTGGCTATGCTTTTGTTTCGCAAATCGACGATTATATATTCTGGTCGAACATAGACACCACCTTATATTACGGTCACTTTAAACCG
>JBDROD010000142.1:0-2427 GCA_043810415.1 Candidatus Zixiibacteriota bacterium
ACGACAATTCAATATCGTTTTGCTGTCGCCATTTTAATACTGATGATGGTAGTAGGTCTGATCATTTTGTATAAAGTACCGGACCGGTTTAAGACAAAAACTTTATAACGAAATCTTAAAAAAGTTGCTTTGAAGGGTAAATTGGAGTATAAACCTTCAAGTTTATCAAAAAGAAATAGTAGAGCTGAAGCTTTACACTCCAATGATTCTTCTTAAGGAGTGGTTTTGTCTGATTGGCATGAGTATGTTGGCGTAACCCACATCCATTCCTCCGATTCGGACGGGAGCGAACCGGTTCCGGAGATAATAAAGATCGGTCAGGAGATAGGTTTGGATTTTCTTATGTTCTCCGATCACCTGACGCTAAATGCTCTGCATCTGGGGCTGGAGGGGTGGCATGGAAACACTTTTGTACTGATCGGCTATGAGATACACGATCAGAGAAACCAGAACCATTTTTTGGCATTCAACGTAGATGAAGTTCTTCCGGGTGAGCTTTCCGCACAAGAATATGTTCCAGCCATCCGGAAGCTGGGAGGATTGGGGATCATAGCTCATCCGGACGAGACCAGGGAGACACCCAAATTCCCGCCCTATCCCTGGACCGCTTGGGAGGTGGAAGGATTCGACGGGATCGAAATCTGGAACCAGATGTCGGAATGGATGGAGGGGATAGCTTATGCCAATCGCTTCAGGTTGTTTACTTCTCCCCGCAGATTTTTAACCAGCCCCACTCCCAAAACCTTGAGAATCTGGGATAAGTGTAACAAGCAAAGAAAGGTGTGCGGAATCTGCGGGGTGGATGCACATGCCCATCCCTTTAGATTAGGTCCTTTCAAGCTGGTAATCTTCCCATATAAAGTTCAGTTTCAATCTCTCCGTTTACACCTGGTATTAAGGGAACCCCTTTCATCGGACAACCAAATAGCCAAAAAACAGGTGATCGACGCTATACGAGGATGTTATGTTTTTATCTCTAACTATCGCCAGGGGGATGCTAAAGGGTTCTTATTCTATGCACAAAACAAAAATCGAAGGGCTGGTATAGGAGAGGAGATCTCGTTATCCAATCGAGTTTCATTAAGGGTCAACACACCACAAAAATGCAAGATCAGATTAATCTGTGACGGAAGGATGGTCAAAGAGGGAATAGGAAAAATCCTGGAATATTCCACTACCGATCCGGGTAATTACCGGGTGGAAGCTTATAAAGGTAAAAAGGGGTGGATCTTTTCGAACCACATACGGGTTGTAACCTTTACCGAAGCAATTCAATCCACGGATGGTGGATGAGAAATATCAAAATTAAAAAAGCAAAAGATAAAATTCCAAATCAAAATTTAAAATTTGTGTAAGTTTATGAGAGTTAATTTCCAATTCTAAATCGAGATTTTGAGTTTTCGTTCACTGTTCACACCACCTTTGGCGGGTATTCTTGATCTACCCTCCCTATCAAGTGGGAGAATTTATTGTGACTCTGTTCGAAGTTGCCCGCAGGCGGCGAGGATGTCCTCACCCTTGCTGCGTCTCAAGGTCACGGCGGGACAGCGGGGGTAGAGGTACTCTCTGAAAGCCGATATCTTCTCCTCGGAGGGTCTTTCGTAGGGTAAATCAGCGACGGGATTATAGGGTATGAGATTGATTTTGCATCGAATACCTGCTATTAATTTGGATAATGCCAGGGCATCCTTTTCGGAATCGTTGACATCTTTTATCAGCACATATTCAAAAGTGACTCTTCTTTCGGTCTTTTTGGTGAAAGCTTTTGCCGCTTTAATCAATTTGTCCAAAGGATGTTTCTTGTTTATCGGCATCAACCCGTTTCTTTTCTCATCGGTTGGTGCATTCAAGGAAATCGCCAATCCGAATTTCATGTTTTCATCCGCTAATTTTTCAATCATGGAAGGGATGCCGGCGGTGGAAAGGGTTATCTTCCCCGCAGTCAAAGAAAGACCCATCTCGTTGTTTAGTATCCGCATGGCTTGAAGGGTATTGTCATAATTCAGAAGCGGCTCCCCCATACCCATCAATACCACATGAGTGGCAGGTTTGATGGCGGTCATGGCCAAAGCCTGGTCCACGATCTCGCCTGCAGTTAGGTTTCTTTTGAAACCCATCTTTCCGGTGGCACAGAAGGTGCATCCCAAAGGACAGCCCGCCTGGGTGGAAAGACAAGCGGTGACCCGTTTTCCCTCCAACATCAAGACCGATTCGACCTTCTCCTTATCCTTTAACTCGAAAAGAAATTTCTCGGAAATATCTTTTTGGGAGGTCTGACTCTTTACCAGTTTGATATTCTCTATGTAAGCTATCTGGTTTAACCTATCGCGCAGGTCCTTTGAAAAATCGCTCATCTGGGAAAAATCCGTGGCTCTTTTAGAATAAATCCATTGAGCTAGTTGTCGCGCCCGGAATCTCTTCTCCCCC
>JBDROD010000143.1:0-7300 GCA_043810415.1 Candidatus Zixiibacteriota bacterium
AAGAAATTCTAGCCAGATTTGAAGAAGTGAAAAAAAGAGGAAGGCATAAGAAGAAGTAAACTTTTTTCTCGAAGTTTTAATAATTGGTTGCAAACTGGAGAAGAGTTTGTTGAAATATTTAAAGAAAATATTCAGATGAGAAGCCCAAGATGAAAATACTATTTGTTTATCATAAGAAGATGGCTTCGTTCATTAGAAAAGACCTGGAGATTCTGAAAAAGCGGCATGAGGTAAGAGTAGTTAGGTTTTCAACAGTCTTGGATGCATATATCATATGGAAAGGGACCCAGTGGTGTGATCTCACTTTCTCTTGGTTTGGCAGTCTTCATTCTTTTTTCACAGTTCTTTTTTCTAAACTTCTGGGAAAAAAAAGTGTAGTGGTAGCAGGTGGCTATGATGTGGTCTATTTGCCTGAGATCAAATATGGTCTCTTTTCGTTTTGGTGGAAAAGATGGTGTCCGTTGATGATATTTAGATATGCAGATTTGATTCTCACAGTATCCCAGAGCACCACCAGAGAAACTCTGAAAAACGCAAAAGCTGATCCTCAAAAAATCAAATTAGTCTATCATGGATTCGATTCCAATATCTACAAACCAGTGTCTCATGAAAAGAAGGCTCCGATTGTGTTGACCGTGGGTAATGTGAATAGATCCACTCTGACCAAGAAAGGCTTGAAGTTGTTTGGAGAAAGCAGCAGATTAGTACCTGAAGCCGAATTCATTTTGGTGGGAAAGTGGGTTGATGATTCAATAGATTATTTAAGATCAATAGCTTCTTCGAATATGAGATTTCTGGACCAGATAGATCAATCCGCTTTATTTGCCCTTATGAGCAAATCAAAAGTTTACGTGCAGGTCTCGTGGCATGAAAGTTTCGGATGTGCATTGGCTGAAGCCATGCTGTGTGAATGTATACCAGTGGTGACCAAATCTGCAGCAATACCCGAGGTTGTGGGAGATTGTGGATTTTTCTTAACAGACCACAACCCGGAAGAGTTAGCCGCATTGATTAAGAGAGCATTAAATACTGATCTGAAACTGGGTAAAAGGGCAAGAGAGAGAATAAAAACACTGTTTCCATTGGAGAAAAGAGAGAAGGCATTGTTGCAAATCATACAAGAGTTGAAGGCTTAGATTAGTAATTCAATCGTTAACTGAAAAATTGTGAGAGAATATTTGAAGAACTTACTTAAAAGCGTGTATTAAAACCTTTGTTTTTCAATAATTGATGCCTTAAGCCAAAAATATTCTTCAAAAGAATGCATCTTATAAATTCAAAGACATGAATATCCTGTATGTAACTCAATATTTTCCTCCAGACAAAGGCGCGGCCCAAACCCGAGCATGGGAGATGGCAAAAAGCTTGGCCAAAGCCGGGCATAAGGTCGCGGTGCTCACCGAGTTTCCCAATTATCCATCGGGTATAGTTCCCTCGAGATACAGGTTCAAATTTTTTGAGAAAGAGATATATCATGGGCTTGAAGTGATAAGGGTTTATGTTAAGAGTTCGCCCAAGAAGAATTTCATAAATCGTATGTTATTTTACCTCTCCTTTCTCCTATTTTCGATAGTTGGGGCAATGAAACTCAAAGATAGATACGATTTAGTTTATGCTACTTCTCCCCCGTTATTTGTTGGCTTATCAGGATATGTGATCAGTCGACTGAAGAAAGCCAAGTTTGTCTTTGAAGTCCGGGACCTTTGGCCTGAATCTGCAGTTGCCATAGGAGCTTTGAAAAACAAAACTGCCATCAAGCTATCCCACCAGTTAGCGGATCTCTGTTACAAAAGGGCAGATAAAGTTGTTGCGGTTACCCGCGGAATTCACAATTATTTGAAGAAAAGAAAGTTAGGTGTAGGCAAATTGTGCATAGTTCCTAATGGGATAAATCTCCAGATGTTCAATCATTCCCAGAATAACGCATCGCACAAAAAAGAATCGGGATATCACAAGAAGTTCATTGTCCTATATGCAGGTCTTTTGGGGTTGGCGCAGGGAATTGAAACTCTGGTGGAGGCGGCAAAGTTGCTGCGCCGCAAAGAGGAGGTGCTTTTCCTATTCGTCGGGAATGGTCCTCTAAGAGAAAAGTTAATTCGATTGCAGAAATCAAATAGATTGGAAAATCTTTTGATCATAGATGACATGCCGCGAAAAGAAGTCATTAAATACATAACCTTAGCAGATTGTTGCTTGGTTCCTTTGAAGAAGGCGGAGATTTTTAAAACTGCGTTACCTTCTAAAATGTTTGACGCTTGGGCATGCAGAAAACCAATTATCCTGAGCGTGGATGGAGAAGCAAGAGAACATTTGGAAAAAGCGAAAGCTGGAATATACGTTGAACCGGAGGATTCTCAAGGAATCGCTAATGCCATTAAATACTTATTCGATAATCCACAGTTGTGTAAAGAATATGGGAATAATGGAAGGAATTATGTGAAGAAACATTTCTCCAGAAAGGTTCAAGCGGAGAGATTAGAAAAGATTCTTTTAGAAGTTCTTTGCCACCCTTAGTGAATTTTCGACTTCAAAAGCACAGTGAGGAAGGACCATAAAGCAAATTCGTCAATTATTTTCTAAACTTATTATTTGCAATTCTGATCCAGTGGAGATTATGAACTTTTGACACTTGCTCTTCGAAGATAAAAGATTATGACGTATATACTTATCTTTTTTGTTTCTTTTTTAACGGCATTCCTAACAGCTCCGCTTCTTATCAAAATCGCCAGGAAGATTGATTTCCTGGATTATCCTTCTTCTCTGAAAATCCATACCAAACCCACTCCTCTTCTGGGTGGATTAGCAGTGTTTATCGGTTTCGCAATAGCCCTTTTTCTCGGTTTGGTTCTTCTCCGTTTACCCATCAATCCAGACATAGCAGGTATCCTTATCGGAGCTATGCTAGTATTGGTTGTTGGTCTGTGGGATGATAAAAAAGGCTTATCCCCAAGTTGGAAGCTTCTTGGGCAAATCATCGCTGCCATATCTTTTTTGATATTAAGCCATAACGTCAAGATATTGACTGGCTCGGATTGGGACATTCTGATTTTGCTTCTCTGGATAGTCGGTTTGATGAATGCCGTCAATTTTCTGGATGCCATGGACGGGATATGCGGGGGCATCTCCTTCATCTCCGCTTCGGCATTTCTGGCCATCGCACTCTTTACCCATCAAACCTACAGCGTGATCATCGCCTTGGCTTTGATGGGTGGGCTTTTGGGTTTTCTGCGTTACAACTGGTCTCCCGCCAAAATCTTTCTGGGAGATGCCGGCTCCATGTTCAACGGATTCATATTAGCCTGTTTGGGAATCCTCTTCGCCCGGGACAACACCTCCTATTCTTCTCTTTTAGTCCCTATTCTTATATTGAGCTATCCCATATTCGATATCTCCTTTGTCACTCTGGTTCGCCTGAGGGAGGGAAGAAAAGTATACGTGGGGGATTACAATAATTCTCCCCGGAGAATCGCCAGCCTGGGAATGCAAAACAGAAAAGTGGTCCTGTGGATTTATATGTTCTGCTTCCTTCTGGGCAGCCTGGGGGCTTTGGTTTATTTCTTCTTCGAGTCTCCCATAAAGATGTTGATCGCCGTTTTCGTCTGGTTGGTTTTGACCATCTTCGGCGTCCATCTCCAGAGGAATTTTGTCAACATCCGGGAAAAGCTCCTTCTTATAATGACCGACATGCTCATGATCAATGCGGTGTTTTTGTTTTTCTTCTGGGTGAAATTCCACTCGGGTTTATTTCATAATCAATTTTTCATTCTCCTTTCGGAGTATACTGCCCCCATCATCTGGATCAACATCTTCTGGTTGAATCTATTCGCCATCTTCGGGTTGTACGAAATTCCGGGAGACTCCAGATTTAAGGACGAGATGAGAGGTATCGCCAAAAGCGTAGGTGCCGGAATTGTCGTATTCCTGATTTTAACTCTAAATCCCTCTTATCTACAAATAAAATCCTGGATACTTCTTTTGGTTTACAGTTCTGCTCTGATCGTGGCACTATGGCTGGGACGAGGGATAACCACGTATCTGATCCGGAAACTCAATCTCTTTGGAGCTTTCTATCGTCGCAGCATAATCCTGGGAACAGGCTCACATGCTCTGAACCTTTACAAAAGGCTCTCTTCAAATCCGGGGTATGGTTATCGGGTGATGGGGTTAGTACAGGAAGGTGATAAGGATTCTCCCTCCCCGTCACTAGATATTAAGGGTAAAATCGAGGGGAAGATATTGGGAACGATCAACGATCTGGATGAGATTGCCCGGGAGAACAAAGTTCAGGATATCTTGATTGCCGTAGAACCTGACTGGAAGGGTCATCTACTGCAGGAGGTTATGAATTCGGTACACAATCTGGAGGTCTCTTTTAAAATCATTCCGGAACTGTCCGATTTCAGAAGAGGTTACCAGACCGCTCCTCTTCGATCCGATATCCTGCTACGGATCTTCCCCAATCATATGCGAAGCTGGGAATGGCTGGTGAAAAGGTTTTTTGACGCTCTGATTTCCTTAGTTATATTAATCGGATTTTTGCCCTTGTGGATACTTATAGCCGGGTTGATCAAATTAACCTTCAGAACCTCCCCTCTGGTTAAGGAGACCTATCTGGGTAAAATGAGAAAACCTATCCGGATTTATAAGTTCCGGCTAATTCCAGGTAAAATCGAAAAAGAGAAAGCTGACCCATCTTCGGAAGCCGGACTGACCGGTTTAGGAAGATTCCTAAAGGACTCAAAACTGGAAAAAATTCCGATGTTACTTAACGTATTAAGAGGGGAAATAAGCTTGATAGGACCCCCGTTATTGAATCCTGAAACTTTTGAGAACCTGTCAAATAAATTCCCTCTTCTGCCGAAAAGATTAAATGTTAAGCCCGGCTTGATTGGTTTGAGTAATTTGAAGCAAAAACAGGAAAAGTTTCCGGAAGCGGCTGAAGACCAATTTCAGGATGATCTGTATTATATGGAGAATATGTCGCTTTTTTTGGATGTCAAGGTATTATGGGGAACTTTGATTGCGTTGGTGCGGAAGTAATCCATCTAACCAAAGGAAAAGCCATGTTGGACCTAAAATTCATTAGAGAGAATGCGGATTTGGTAAGATTAGCGATAAAAAACAAAAACGAGAAAACGGACATAGATCTGATTTTGAGCTTGGACGAGAAAAGAAGAACGCTTTTGACCCAAGCAGATGAGCTGAAACACCAGAAGAATGTGGTATCCGACAAGATTGCTTCGATGAAAAAGGAAAAGCAGGAAGTTAAGGGGGAGATCGAGAATATGAGAGAAGTTTCGGATCGGATCGATTCGCTGGATGCCCAGCTCAAGGATCTGGATGAAAAGATCAGCGGTCTTCTTCTTACCGTTCCCAATATACCTCATAGTTCGGTTCCGGTCGGTTATGATGAGGATTCGAATGTGGTGGTCAAAACCTGGGGGGAACTGCCGAAATTCGATTTCGAGCCCCGCCTGCATTGGGAACTGGGTCAGATCCTGGGGATACTGGATCTGCCAAGAGCTGCCAAGATAACGGGCAGCGGGTTTATCCTCTTGACCGGTAAAGGTGCCAAGCTGCAGAGGGCTCTGATCAATTTCATGCTGGATCTGCATACCGGAAAGCACAACTACACCGAGGTCTTGCCTCCGTATTTAGCCAACCGTGCCAGCATGACCGGTACCGGTCAATTGCCCAAGCTGGAGGAGGACATGTATCTATGCGAAAAGGACGATCTGTTCTTAATACCCACGGCTGAAGTTCCGGTAACCAATCTGCATCGCGAGGAGATCTTAAAGGAAGACGATCTTCCCCTGTATTATACCGCCTATACCGCCTGTTTTCGCCGGGAGGCCGGCGCATACGGAAAAGATACCCGGGGGATGATCCGGGTGCACCAGTTCGACAAAGTGGAGATGGTCAAGTTTGTAAAACCGGAAACGTCATACGATGAGCTGGAGAGCTTACTGTCAAACGCCGAAAAGGTATTGCAGCTTCTAAATCTACCGTATCGGGTCAGGGTGCTCTGCACCGGTGATTTGAGTTTCTCCGCGGCCAAATGCTATGATATCGAAGCCTGGGCTGCGGGTATGCAAAACCATCTGGAGATTTCCTCTTGCAGCAACTTCGAGGATTTTCAGGCTAGAAGGATGAATTTGAGATTTCGTCCCAAAGCAGGAGGAAAACTCCAATTTGTACATACCCTGAATGGTTCCGGTGTGGCTCTCCCCCGAACCTTGATCGCTCTTTTGGAAAACTACCAGACGAAAAAGGGAACGGTGATAATACCCGAGGTTTTAAGACCGTATATGGATGGGATGGAGGAGATAAAGTAATCTTCCGGTAAAACTTGCTCTCTGAGATTCACAGTATTGTGCAGTTGTCAATCAAACATGAGATCGGATGACCCGGAGAAACCCGGTTTCCTAAAGTTAAAATAGGATAAACTGTGGCAAAGAGAAACGATAAGTATTTGGGTGGATACGCTGAGTACTCCTGGTTTTTCAAGGGATTCATAGTGCTGGGGATCGTTCTGATAGCTACGATCTTTGTCTATTACACTCAGGACGTCATCGGAAAGATCAAGGAGAACTCCCGAAAAGTCCTAACCACGTATGCTCGTCTGTGGCAGATGGCGGCTTCTGCCCCTACCACCGGGGCGGAGATCGACGTGATCTTCGAGGAGATAATTCAAAAAAGCGATTTCCCCATTGTGGTAACCAGCTCCGACGGGGATCCGCAGGCTTGGCGGGGAATCGACGTGGATTGGAACGATACCACCTACCAGAGCAGGGAAAAACTGAAGAAGATAGTTAAAAAGATGGACGAACACAAGGAACCCATACCGATCTTCTTCGGACCGGAGAAGAAGGTAATAAACTACCTGCATTATGGCGACCCGCCTTTGATCGCCCAGTTGAGGATGATGCCGATGGTGGAGGTGGGAGTGCTGACCTTCTTCCTCTTGATCGCATTCATCACCTTCAGAAACATAAAAACCGCAGAGCAACGTACCATCTGGGTGGGGATGGCTAAGGAGACCGCTCATCAACTGGGCACTCCCCTCACCTCACTCTTGGGCTGGCTGGAGCTTTTAAAAACCAAATGCGACCCCCAAACCCAAAAAATCGAGGAGAGTCCCGAGCTCAAGCTGGAGGAAATCTGGGAGAGGATGAGGGTGGATCTGGTACGTTTGGGAAAGATAGCCAACCGCTTTGGGCAGATCGGATCCATGCCGGAATTGAAGTCAACCGACCTGAATCCAGTTGTGTCCGAAGCCGTGGCATACTTCCGACAGAGG
>JBDROD010000144.1:0-4928 GCA_043810415.1 Candidatus Zixiibacteriota bacterium
TTGGAGATCCAGGTGTTGAATTTATCCGCTCCGGCAGTAGAAGAGCTTAAAGCAAACAGGTGCATGAAAAGATAGATCACCAGGATCACTCCGGTGATCCGATGCAAAAGCCAGGACCAGCTCCCCACATTCGGGTTTAAGCTGACCTCCTCTGCATATTTTCCAAAAAAACCAGATTTGGACTCAAACATCTCTAAGCTCCTTTGGTAAACGTGATTATCAGATAGTATCCCCAGACGGAGATGGCAATCCCCAGAATCCACAAAAGAGTTTTGACTGCAGCCTGGGTTCCGGCCTTGGGTCGGTAATCGTGGATTACCTGCCAAGCCCCGTTAAAAGCGTGGAAAAGTCCGGCTGGTACAAAGATGCAGTAGAAGATCACCCATCCGGTGCTGTTCATTCTCTGGGTCACCACGCTGAAATCCAACTTCCATGCTTTGGTGAAATGAAGCACCTGGAAATGAAGGATGAGAAAGAAAGCCAGAAAAATACCGGTGATCCTCTGCAGAAGCCAGCCGTAAGCACTGCTCTTGCTTATCTTTTCGTTCATAACGGTTGCTCCTTGAAAGAGGTTTTGGTTTTTTTTAGATACAAATCAAAAAACCGGGCAGTTTTATTCAGAAGCGAGTTTGTTACATTTGTCACAAGGTAAAAATTTAGAAGATTCGCACACTAAAGTCAACAAAAAAATAAGGAATTTTGTATAGCTCGACATCCTTTCCCCTAAAAGGACTGGTCTGGTCTTCTCTCGGTATCGGTTCAGCCTTACCCGCCCGGTCAACTCCCACCTTTCTCATACAATAAATCATTTTTTTAAAAAAAGACATAAAGATGATGTCAGTTTTGCCGACAAACTTATTGCATACTTTTTCTAAAGCTTAACTATTTTTCAAATGACCTTTCCCTTGAGAGACCTTTTGGAGATAAAAGAGATATCCTACGGCGAGTTCCCTGAGATTTCGGATTTGAACCCACGTTTCAAACCCGAAAGCAAAAAGGTTAAAGCGACGTTGGACATACAACTCCCCCCAGACCCTGCCCGGGCGGATCTTTCTTCAATTATTCACCAGCTCATGAAACTTCTGCCTACCCTCGAGAAACATCAATGCGGGGAATCTTTGTTCGATAATCTGAAATCCGGTAAGAAGGAACCTTTACCTACCACCCATTCTTCCGTCTGCTCCTGTCACTCGGATAAAATCACCGACCTGGCGCATCTGATGGAGCACATGATCATTGACTTGCAGTCCAACATCACCGGAATGGATTCCTGCAGCGGGATCACCTGCGGGTACAAAACCCCCCCCTACCGCTTTGACATGTTTGTGGAATGCAAAGATCAAACGGTAGGGTTATTCTCGGTTTTATTTTCCACCGATGTCTTTTCCCGGCTTTTGGAAAAGGGGAACATAACCAGAAGATACCATTACCTTATTGATTTGGCCAAATATCTGTATCGGAACCCGTCCAAACGAAACCCAGCCAGCCTAGCTACCTTCACAGACCATATCGCCAAAGAGCTGGTTTTAAGAAAAAACTACGTCGGGGCTCTCATACAGAGATTAAAAGAGTTTGGGTTTTTTGACAATCGCCAGATTTGAAATTAGTTGAATCATTTAACCCAGGTGGTTAAAGATGGATAGAAAAATCTTCTTTAAGGACCCGGAGAATCTCAAAATGGAGATCGAGAAGTTGATCTCCTTTGAAGAAAAAGACAACCTGCTTAGGCTGAAAAAACAGCTGGAGGGAAAAGACACCGGTAAACCGCTTTCGAAATATTCCAGAGTCTTGAGTTGCTCATATGCCAAATCGAGTATCGAAACCGAAATGGCCAGGGGAGCTTCTGTGCAGAATAAAAGATCTCCCCATGCTATTGGAGATAGTACATCCGTTCAGTAAGGGCATCTTTAAAAGAATGAGAGGAGGTGAGAAATATGACCAGATTTAACTTCAACGATTTCAAGTACATCGAGAGAGCTCCAATGTCTCCGTACTACCTGCAGGCCAAGATCTGCGATCTGGTGTCCTGCTCGGTTTCCACCAAGGTGAAGGTCGATTCGGTGAATCCGGAGACCGGAGAGTATCGGGTGATCCTGCATGGCACTCTGGATTGGGATACCCCGGAAACGTGGTGGACCAATCATTAAACCGTTTGAAAATAGTTCGGCAAGTTAATGTCCCCTTACTGATAGATGTTTTATGAACTAACCTGCAACCCAAGTAAGCTTAAAGGGGGTGAAATCGAGTGGTTAAATTCAGATACCAGAATTTCCCGACGTTCGAGAGGACTCCATGTTCACCGGCGGCACTGCAGTATAGATTAACCGAGCTGCTTTACAATTCCACCACCTGCAGATGCAAGGTGGATTCGGTTAATCCGACCACGGGGGAGTACCGCATAGTGCTACAGGGCACCCTCGACTGCTGGGACGATACTAACACGCCAACCAATCCGTAAAGTAAAAAGGTCAAAGAGGAGAATCTTTTTGATAGAAAGAGTCCCCCCGCCACAAGCGGGGGGATTCTTTCCCAACTTGACCCGGAGGAAGAAGATGAAAAGGAAAAGAACCGTCCACCCCACCAAGGTAAAACACCATTACCGGAAAGGTGCCAGGGGTTCCAAAGGGAGCACCACCTGGGTTGACCCAACCCTTCCCCTGCATAAGATTTCCAAACGGGGTAAGACCAAATCAAACCCCAGAGAGAGACAGAAGAAAAGCTGCTGGTGGTTTGGCTAGAATTAAAATAACATCCTGACTAAAATCATTTGATAATTTCACAACAGGATAAATATGTCCCGAAAAAATGTGAAATGGATTTCACATTTTTCAATTTACCCCTCCCTTTTTACCACATTTTACTGAATCCTAACAGATATTGTTCGTAGCTGCCCAATTCATTGGACAAATGATTAAAGATAAGATTGTTACGAGGTAAGCTGCTTAACAAAAATGGAGAAAGCCAGCCCTTTCCTCAAAATCCTTGCTCTTCTTAATCCTTGACGTATATTCTTTACACTGGTGAAAAACCATTAGCTAATTATAATCGTGATTGATAAAGAAAGGTGATTTCATGTATAAGAAAATCAGAATACCAATCCTCTCTCTGATGATTTTATGTGGAGGATTAATATGTTTCTTCGGCGTTAAGGAATCTGCCCCCCGGGCACAGGAAAAAAGTCCTTTAAAAGGAGTAACCATGAAGCTGCCGGAACCGAAACTGGAAAGCCAAACCAGCGTGGAACAGGCACTTTTGAAGCGAAGATCGGTAAGGGCATATAAAGAGGATTCCATTAGCTTAGAGCAGATCTCCCAGCTTCTCTGGGCTGCTCAAGGGATTACAGCAGAATGGGGAGGCAGGACTTCTCCTTCTGCCGGGGCTTTGTATCCGCTGGAGATATACCTGGTAGTGGGAAAGGTGAAGGGATTGAAACCGGGACTTTACCATTATGAGCCGGGAAAACATTCCATTTTCCAAACGAGGGATGGTGATCTTCGGGGAAAGCTGACGGAAGCATCGCTGGACCAGGATGAGATTTTAAATGCACCCGTTAGCATAGTCATAACCGCCATCTATGAAAGGACTATGAAAAAATACGAACAAAGGGGAATACGGTACGTTCACATGGAGGTCGGCGCTGCCGGAGAAAACATTTATTTACAAGCAGAAAGCCTGGGATTAGGAACCGTATTCATCGGGGCATTTGAGGATGAGGAGGTAAAAAAGGTTCTCGGACTTGAAGAGGTGCCTCTGGGAATAATGCCGATAGGAAAGAAAATTTAAAATTAAAAGAAACTTTGCAATTCAAACTTTTAAAAGGCAACTCACTTTAAATTCTGCATTGCAATTTTGCATTTTTATCTTTGAATTTTTAATTTACTCACTATGGGACCTGATTAATAGAAGTCTTGAACCAACATTAAGAGGTATTCGCTATGCCATTAGAAGATAAAGTAGCCTTGGTCACCGGCAGCTCCCGTGGCATCGGACGAGCCATCGCTCTGAAGCTGGCGGAAGAAGGATGCCATCTTGCCGTAAACTATCTATCCAATACCTGGGCAGCTGAGCAGGCAGCTGAACAAATCAGAAAGACAGGGCGAAAAGCTGTCTTGTTTCAGGGGGATGTTTCCAACTTCGCCGACGCGGAGGAGATGGTGAAAAAGGTTAAATCTGATTACGGTAGGATCGATATTTTAGTTAATAACGTGGGGCCGTTTCTTTACAAAACCATATTCGATACCTCCATTCAGGAATGGCACGACATTTTTAATTCCAATCTCAATTCGGTCTTTTACTGCTGTAAAGCTGTGGTACCGATAATGAGAGAACAAAAAGCTGGGGTGATCATAAATATTGGCGCACCGAATGCGGAAAGAACCCAGGGTTATATCCGCAACTGCGCATATGCTACTACCAAGACCGGTGTGGTGGTCTTCTCCAAAAGCCTGGCAAAGGAGGAAGCGAAAAACGGAATACGGGTGAACGTGGTTAATCCGGGATTTGTAGAGACAGAAAATTACACGAAGGAAGATAAAGAACACTGGGCGAAGGAAATCCCCATGGAAAGAATGGGGACACCTAAGGAGATAGCAAACGCAGTCGCATTTTTGTGTTCGGATGAAGCCAGCTATATTACGGGAAGTGTACTTAACGTGCACGGGGGGTTATGGTGCTAATGTATTAAGGGTGGTGTTTCAATACCGCCATATATAAAAAGGGCAAATCTAAAGATTCACCCCCACTTTTCTCTTCATTGCCGAAAAACATCACAAACGAACTCTGGATTAATTCTTAAATTAAAGTGGGATTGCGAATTAATGACCCCCTCAAAACTCAATACTCGAATCTCAAAACTAATGCAGTATTCCGAGCCAGGCAGCCATGAGGAAGTATATTCTACCGATAAGTAAGGACATACGGGACATTAC
>JBDROD010000145.1:0-3199 GCA_043810415.1 Candidatus Zixiibacteriota bacterium
GAATCCCTCTCACTTTGAAAAGGAAAGAAAGGTGATCGCCTCCGAAATAAAGGAATTGGAGGATTCCCCTGCGGATTTGATCCACGACCTTTTGATGAGAGCACTGTGGAAGGATGACCCCTTGGGCAGACCGATCATCGGGAGCATGGAGAGCGTGATTCAGATGCCCCGGGGAAAGTTGATCAGCTACATGAAAAAGAATTATACTTGTTCCCGGGTGGTAATCGCTGCGTCAGGCAATCTTAAGCATAGGGATTTGGTGAAAAAAGTAAAACATAAATTCGAGTTCAACTCCGATTCCCAAGGGGTCAAATCCGGCTTCCGACTCCCACAGATGGAGGCAGCCAGAATGGTGAAACAGCGAAAAACCGCCCAAACCCACATAAGTCTGGGGACACCTCTTTTCCCTTACCGAGACCAGAGGAGATATTCTTCGCTGGTTCTAAGTAATGTCCTGGGAGGTGGGATGAGCTCCCATCTTTTCCAGACGGTCAGAGAACAGCTGGGTTTGGCATACAGTATCTACTCCTTCATCGACTTCTTTAAAGATACCGGGGTTTTCGGGATCTATCTAGGCACGTACAAGAAGAATACAGTGCGGGTGATAGAATTGGTATTAAGGGAGATCGGGAAGTTGAAGAAAAACTGTCTTTCTACAAGAGAGCTTTCCAATGCCAAATACCAGCTGAAAGGGAATCTGATAATGGGGATGGAGAGCACTCCCAGCCGGATGAACCGTCTGGCAAGAAACGAACTGTTTTTGAATGATTTCGTGGGGACGGATCAAACCATAGAATATATTAACAAAATAAAGGCCAAAGACATTATCAGCATTGCGGAGGAATTTCTGGTACCGGAAAAATCGTCCGCGGTAGTGTTAGGTCCGGTGAGTAAAGATGCCCTGCGCCGGGTGGACTGGAGCATTCTTTAGATGGTGGTTGTCACAATTTATTGCCACGACCTTTAGGTCGTGGAATAAGATGAACTCCCTCCACACCTTCGAGGGCTTTAGCCCTCGGATCGACTTACTCGAGATGGTGAGGGAACAAAACCATGGATTACCCTAATTCAATAGTGAGTAAATCTATGTTACAGAGCAGTAGCATGGTGGTGGTCATTCAACTTTCTATGGAGTATGAAATTTAAGAGCAAAGTCAAAGATACTGTGCCGGTA
Source organism: Candidatus Zixiibacteriota bacterium (assembly GCA_043810415.1). Taxonomy (GTDB): domain Bacteria; phylum Zixibacteria; class MSB-5A5; order MSB-5A5; family SM1-73; genus CAIVRH01. Next base: position 1,175 of record JBDROD010000145.1, read on the forward strand.
CTTGCTTACCATCAGATCAGCAATGCCTTTAGCTGGAGCATAACCCGTCAGACAAAAAATCAATTCGAAAGATGCATTCGATTCCTTTATGATGAGGGATATACTGCTATCTCACCATCAGTAACCTTCGACCCGGATTACAACAGAGACGATAAGTCAGTCATGTTGACCTTTGATGATGGGTATGAGGATTTTTACCTGAATGCTTTTCCGGTACTGAAAAAGTATGGTTTCACCGCCTGTGTATTTATAATAACCGGATATATAGGGAAACAAAGTGAATGGGATTACAATTGGGGCAGATTCAAAAAAAGACACTTAAACTGGGATGAGATAAAGGATTTATCCATGGCTGGTTTTGAGATCGGCTCGCATACGGTTAATCATCCCGATCTGACCAATATCCCCCGGCAGTATTTGAATTACGAGTTGCGGGTATCCAAGGAAACGCTGGAGGATAAGTTAGGCAAGAGAGTTGATGTCTTATCCTACCCCTTTGGAAGATATAACCACCTGGTTAAGGATGAAGCGGAGAGAGCGGGTTACAAAAGAGCATTTACCTTGAGCGGAAATCTGATCCGGAAAAGTTACGATTCGCTTTCCATCCCCAGAATGGGGATCTATTTGATAGATTCGCCTTTGTCTTTAAAGATCAAACTGGATAAAAGCAAGCTGTTTGGGGTGGAGGAGATGAAAGGGTGGATCATCAACCGGTTTCCGGGTTGGACCATTATTCTAAAAGGTACACCGGATTATGAAAATAGGAAAACTGCCGTGTCGGTTTAACTGGATAATCACCTTCAAGGGATTAGATAGCATTCAATGAGAAGATTCATTTTAAAATGGTTTGTCACCACAGTTTCGATCTTCATCGTAGCCAACCTGTTTCACTTGATTCAGTTTGAGGATTTAAAGGTTTTGGTTTTAGCTTCATTGGTATTGGGAATTCTGAACGTTTTTGTGAGACCGGTGCTGATTTTTCTCACTCTGCCGATAAACATACTAAGCTTAGGTCTTTTCACCTTGATCATCAATGCTTTCCTTCTGTATCTGGCTTCAGGCCTAGTGCCGGGTTTCGAGATCAACAGTTTCTGGAAAGCGTTCTGGGCAGCTTTACTCATCAGCCTGGTGAGTGCCATGATAAACTTCATTATTCACAAGGAATCCAACGTTACCGTACACTGCGTCAATAAACAGATTTGATAAGAGGAATTTTCAGATACATTCATGATCATATACAAAACATAAACGTTTAATCGTAGATCGTACATGAAATTCAACTATATCGAAGATGTCTCGAAGTTCGAAGGACAAAAGGTAACCATCAATGGCTGGCTTACCAATAAAAGCTCCAAGGGGAAAATTCATTTCCTGTGGGTTCGAGACGGTACCGGGATCATTCAGGGGGTGATGGTAAAAGGGGAAGTCGACGATCAGATATTTGGACTATATGATCAGCTTACCCAGGAATCTTCCCTTGAGGTGAGCGGGACGGTAAGAAAGGATCCCCGGGCTCCGGGAGGCTATGAGTTGACCCTTTCCGATTTAAAAATAATACAGATTGCGCAGGATTATCCCATAACCCCCAAACCGCATGGTTCAACTTTTCTGTTCGATCACCGGCATCTTTATTTAAGATCGAAAAGGCCTCACGCAATTCTGAAAGTGAGAAACGAATTGATCTGGGCGATCAGAGATTATTTTTATAAGAATAAGTTTGTATTGATCGATACTCCCATCTTGACCGGTGCGGTAGGGGAGACTGCCTCCACCTTGTTCGAAACCCAGTATTTAAATGAGGGAAAAGCTTACTTAGCCCAGACCGGTCAGTTGTATCTGGAAGCTGCCATAGCTTCTTTCGGAAAAGTATATTGTTTTGGTCCCACCTTCAGGGCAGAGAAATCCAAAACCCGAAGACATTTAACCGAGTTCTGGATGATCGAAGCGGAGGAGGCATTTTATGATAACGATGACAACATGGATCTGCAGGAGGATTTCACCGTTCATATTGTAAACTGGGTTTTG
>JBDROD010000146.1:0-4065 GCA_043810415.1 Candidatus Zixiibacteriota bacterium
CCCCTTCTTTCCCCTGTTTTGATCTCTCCCGTCACCGCCATCCCTGGTGAGAGTGAAACTTCCTTGTCTCTGACCCGAATGTTAAAACGTTTGGGTTTCAATTTAACTTTATAAACCAAATTGCATGTTTGCACCTACAAAGAGTTAAGATTAATCAACCCCAAAGGCCGATGATTTCCGTTCGAAAGAGAGTATAACTTAAAAAACTCAACGGCAGAAAAGTAAAGTGTATAGTTTAGCTTTGGCCCCCATTCTCTTTCAATATATAGGGTTTCCCATGGGCCTCTTCCAGAATCGTTTAGAAGGGAGAAACGATTAGTTTGAGGGGAAGCAGGTGGTTTAAAAATTGGGACTGTCGACTTCTTCCGACTAAATGATGTTTATCTTGTCAAGCAGCGCTTAAACATTCTGCAAATGGACGGGTCATCGTCAATAATGAGTATCTTAGGGGGTTTTCCCGATAACATCCTTATACTCCGAATGAGTGTCTATGGAATTCATTCCTGTCCAACGACAGGCGGGGATTCGGAATTTCCTTCAAACACCAACTGGATTCCATAAAGGAGTTGAGCCTTGGTAAAGGGCTTGGTGATATAATAACTGGCACCGAGCTCATATCCCTTGAACATGTCAACGTCTTCATTTTTAGCGGTGAGAACAATTACAGGCATTTCCCTTGTTTTTGGATTCGATCGTACTTCTCTTAATACCTCCCAACCATTCTTCTTGGGCATAAGAATATCCAGAATCAGGAGGTCAACCTTTTTACCATCCAATGCTTCCAATGCCTGATCCCCATCCGAAGCCTCTTCGGCTTCATAACCCCATTGGGCCAAGTTTATCCGCAGGGTCCTTCGAATAATCTCTTCATCGTCAACAACCAACACCTTTTTGCTCATTGTCTCTACCTCCTTGATTTACCCAATCATCCAAAACATAGGAGATTATGTCTGAAAAAATGTTTTTTGATCTTTGATTCATCTACGCGTTGCATTATTTCCTAACCACAACTCAATTTTCTATGTATGCGTCAACTGTCTCTGCTGAAATTTCACCAAGTATCAGTTTAACTTCGTAAATGAGTTGAAGCTTGCTAAAGGGTTTGGTTATGTAATAATCAGCATCTAATTTATACCCTTTGCGCATATCCGCACATTCATTTTTAGCGGTCAGAACAATGACCGGAATATGGGCAATTTTTGGATTTGATTTAATCTCTTTCAATATCTGCCACCCGTCCTTTTTAGGCATCATGATATCGCAGATGACAAGGTCGAAATTATCATTTTTCAATTCCTCCAAGGCCTGTACGCCATCTGCAGCTTCCTTTATCTCGTAACCTAATCTCGTCAGGTGGATTCTTAAAACCTTCCGAACCACTTCTTCATCATCGACGACCAATATCTTCTTGGTCATGTTTCATCACTCCTATTTGAAAAATTTTTAATATTCTATGAAGTTATCCCTGCTTTTGAAAGATTGAGCAATTTACTTTTCGAATCATTTCTTTATGTGCCTCCTTTAGCATTACTGCCATGGTATCTCTCCTCTTTTTGTTTTGACCCATAAGGTCCATGAAGGTGGCTAATATTAATATCCCAAGAGGAATTTTCAATAAAATCAAAAGCCTCTTTCATTTCCCCATGGTTTGACGTAATGTTATTCGGGCTAATAACTATGATCATTCCATCGAACGATTCAAGAATCGTGCACTTTGGCTTTCCTTTCGGTAATCTGAGTTGCCTCATTTTCCGTCTCCACTATTTTTTGTATTAATTAAATAATTCCCTTCTTTTGCTGACGTATTATATCAATCTTGCATTTATCAAAACAGCAATCGTAGAGGTCCTTGATATTGAGTGACGAATGACTCTTTTCTTCATTTCCCTCTCTTTTTCCCCATCTCGTAGAATAATTCCAAGCTTTCTTCATCAAGCCAAACCATATCCAGCATATCTTCGGCCTCCAATATAACGGTTCCGTTTATGATTCCCTTCACTTTATATAGTTGCCGGGTAAATGTATCCTTTAATCTGTCTCCTTCCACGATTCTCATCGGACATTGTCTCCTTTTATTTTTTTATAAAAAGATCCGAGATTTTTCTTTCCTATCCAAATACGTGTGGACCCATTTTCATTCTCCAGCATCACGATTTCATCTAAAATCTTCTTCACCTTATATAAATCCTTAGTTAATTTTCCCTTTAAAGTCACTCCTTCTAAGGCTACCATCAATCATTACCTCCCCCCAATTTTTTCCACCCCTGGCAATATGATGATTTTTATTGGTGGCCAGTCATTTTATTTCAATAAAAAAGCCCGCGATCAATATCGACCACGGGCTTTCACAAGGGTTCTCTTGCTTTGGCAACTCGGCTATCCTGAATCACCAGGACCCGTGGCTTTCCGTCCCACGATTACTCGTGGTTTGGCTTTATCGGCATTTCGTGTTATGTTTGGTATATTAAACTGAAATTATAAGCAAATTTGATGCCAAGAAATGGTGTTTATTTAACAGTCTGATATTTTTACCTTTTCTTGAAAGAGAGACTTGTTGAGTAGATCGAACGCCGGTGACTTTTTGTCACAAATGGCAAATTTGTCATCATTTTCTTTCGTTTCATTAATATTGCTTCATCATTTAGGTTCCCTTCATGAATCTCATTTGTTTGATCTATAACTCGAAAGGGTCTCTTTTATTTATCAAGCACTTCCCTCACTTTTTTTGCCAGTCCTCCGATTGTAAAGGGCTTTAGAATAAAATTTACCCCCTTTTCCAAAACACCATGATGGGCGATTGCATTATCCGTATAACCAGACATATAGAGCACCTTCATTTCAGGATGAAGAGGCACCAGGAGTTCTGCCAATTTGCGACCACTCATCCCGGGCATCACCACATCTGTTATCACCAAATCGACAGATCCCTTAAGTTTGTCGAAAACAGCCAAGGCATCATCTCCTCGGGTTGCCTCTAATACCCTGTACCCCTGCTTTCTAAGTATCTCCACTGTCAGCTTCCGGACCGCCTCATCATCTTCCACAACAAGGATAGTTTCATCACCTTCGAGGGACTTCTCCTTCTCTACTTCTTCGGTTTCTTCCTCCAAGGCCTCCTCTACCAAGGGAAGATAAATCTTTAGGGTTGTTCCTTGCCCAGGTTCACTATAGACCCAGATATTCCCTTCACTCTGCTTCACAATTCCATAGACTGTGGATAAGCCTAACCCCGTTCCCTTACTTCTCTCCTTGGTGGTAAAGAAAGGCTCAAAGACCCTGTCTCTCACCTCGGGGGTCATCCCCACTCCTGTATCACTCGCCGAGAACATCACATAGCGACCCGGCTTTACAGCCACATGGTTATGAGCATAGGCTTCGTCAATCTCCACATTAACTGTCTCAATCGTCAACTTGCCACCGCTTGGCATCGCGTCTCTCGCATTGACCGAAACGTTCATAATCACCTGCTCAATCTGACCAGGATCAGCCTTCACCCTTCCCAGGTCTTCTGCCAGGAAAGTGACGAGTTCGATGTCCTCTCCAATGACACGGTGCAGCATCTTCTCAAGATTCCTAATCAAATCGTTCAAATCGAGAACTTTCATCTCCATCACCTGGCGACGACTGAAGGTCAGGAGCTGACGGGTAAGGGCAGAGGCCCGGTCAGCAGCCTTTTGGATCTGCTCGATATTCTCCCTCGAAGGATCATCCCCTGGGAGTTCGAGGAGGGAGAGCTGGCCATAGCCTTTGATGATAGTGAGAAGGTTGTTGAAATCATGGGCAATGCCTCCTGCCAATTGGCCGATGGCTTCCACCTTCTGGGACTGACGGAGTTGGTCCTGGAGGGATACCGTCTCCTCCTCCGCACGTTTCCGCTCTGTGATGTCCTGGATGGTCGTACGAATGCCCGTGATCTTTCCATCTTTGTCCCTGAGGAGCCTGTCCTCTGACAGGACGGTCAGGGATGTTCCATCCTTTTTTAAAAAGTGGCGCTCATAAGCGCGGCCAGGGGGTATCTTGCCGAATATTTTGCCAAAGAAGATCTGCCTTACATCTTTCTCCCCC
>JBDROD010000147.1:0-11839 GCA_043810415.1 Candidatus Zixiibacteriota bacterium
AACCTTTCCAATCCTTGCTTTAAATCCTCCACCAGATCGTCCCCATCCTCGATGCCGCAGGATAGCCGGATCATCCCCGGGGTGACACCGGCTCTCTCCAATTCCTGATCCTCAAAACCATAATGAGAGGTCAATACCGGCAGGCTGGCTAAAGATTCCACCCCTCCCAGGCTGGTGGCATTAATGAAGATCTTCAGACCGTCGATCACCCGGGTGGCGGATTCCAAGCCTCCCTTCAACTCGAAGCAGATCATCCCCCCAAAACCTCTCATCTGACTTTTCGCCAGTGTATGCTGAGAGTGAGTCGACAATCCCGGGTAGAATACCCGGCTGACTTTGTCATGCCCCGAAAGAAACTCCGATACCTTTAAGGCATTCTGGTTGTGGCGTTCCACCCGCACGGCTAAGGTTTTCAGCCCGCGCTGCAAAAGAAATGCTCCAAACGGATCGAAACATCCGCCGAAAAGCTTCATGGTCTCCCTGGCTTGATTTATCACGTTCCGGGGACCAACGATCACCCCGGCTACCAGATCGCTGTGCCCTCCTAGGAATTTGGTGGCGCTGTGAATCACCAGGTCTGCCCCCAGGGATAAGGGATTCTGATTATAGGGAGTGGCAAAGGTATTGTCCACCACCACCGGTATTTTTCCTTTTGCCATGTCCACCAGCTTTCTTATGTCCGCTATCTTGAGGTTGGGATTGGTGGGAGTCTCACAGAAAATAAGCCTGGTTTTCGAGTCAATCAGGCCTTTGGCTTCATCGGTGTTTTCCGCCCGGACAAAATGAACTTTGATTCCCAGCTTGGGGAAAGCATCTTTGAACAAATGGAAAGTCCCCCCGTAGACCGGCTCGGTGGATATTATCTCCTCCCCGCCGGAGACCAAGGTCAATGCCACGGTGGAGACAGCCGCCATGCCGGAGGAGACCACCAAAGCCGCCTCTCCCCCTTCCAGGGCCGCCACCTTCTCCTCGACCGCTTTGAGGGAAGGGTTTCCATACCGGGTGTAAAGATATTTGGAGACATCCCCCTTCTGGAACTCCTTCACCTCCTCCGTGTTTTTGAAAGCAAAGGTGGAGGTTTGAAAAATCGGGGTGGTCACCGCTCCCAGGGGGGACTCTTTATCTTCTCCCGCATGGATAGCTAAAGTGGGAAATCGGTATTTAGATTTCATAACGTACACCTCTTGAGTTAATTTATGATTGAATCTTGAGAAACGAGAGATGAGAAGTGAGAAGCGAGTTCTCTTGTTTTTAACTCAATACTCAAATCTCATTTCTCATTTTTGATTAAGCAAAGTCTTTAAACCCTCCTCCAATTGGTCGGTATCGAATGAACCGTCGAATCTTTTGTAGATCTGACCTTTCTTGTCCAAAAGAAGCGTGGTGGGAATCCCCTGGAAGTTTTTTCCCAAAGCACCCGTGGATAAATTGGCCAAAGCTTGCTCGTTGCCCACCAAGATCAAATAGGAGACAGTGTTTTTTTTCACGAATTGGTCCAAAAGGTTAAGACTGTCTTTATCCATGGCTATCCCGATTATCTGAACCCCACTGGTTTTGTATCTGCCGTAAAGGCGGTTCAGCTTGGGCACCTCCTCCACACAGGGGGGGCACCAGGTAGCCCAGAAGTTTATCACCGTTATCTGCCCGTTGAATTCGGCCATGCTGTGGATTTTCCCGGTCAGATCGGCGAGGCTGAAATCAAAAGCAGGCTGGTAACTCTCCTTCTTGGTACTCTTTCCGCACTGTAAAGTGAAGAGGAAAAAAATAACAAGAAAACAAGATGCCAATTTTCGATTCTTCGTTTCAAATCTGTTGCTTTGGCTTAGGATTAGAATCACGTATCGAGCAGTTTTTTAGAATTTGCTCGACTTTCAAAGCTCATTGACCTAATGAACAATAATCTGGAAAAAGAGGCAAGGAGAAAATTGAGGTTTTATCTATCTATTTGCCAGACATGAGAAAAAAAACTATAAATATAATTGGAAGAAATATACTAAACGCCAGTTGTGACCAATAAAGACACATCAATAGATTTGATCCGGATTAAAATCGACCAATTCAAACCCGCGGTCTTGAAGATAGCGGACGATCTCCCCGATGTGTTCACAGGTGACTTCAGGGAATTCGTGGAAGATCAAAATAGCCGGGTAGGGGTGAAGCTGAGGATTATCCCTGGTATTCCAATCGGCTAGGATCTGCCCCGCTTTCTCTTCCACCTCTTTTAAGTTGGCTGGAGACTCCCAGTCTTGCAACATCTCCCCACGGCAGATTTTGTATCCCATTTCCTGTGCCATCCGGTCAAATTTCTCTTCCTGCCAGAGGGACCGGTTTCGAATTATCTTTAGCGGCTCATTCCCCAGAGCTTTTCGAATCTCCTCCTGGCATAAGGCAATATCCTCTCTTATAGTTTTGTCCGGCAGCGTTTCATGTCCGTAACGCTCATGATATTGGGTATGATTGCCCACCAGATGCCCGTTTTGATCGACGAAACGGGTAAGCTCTCCGAACTTGTGAATTTTAGCTCCGATTTGGAAGAATGCTGCTTTTACCGGCTCACCGTTATAATGGAAATTCTTAAGTGCTCTCACGATCTTATCCGTTTTGTCCGGCAAGGGTCCATCGTCAAAGCTCAATGCAAATTTGGTTTCCAAAACGGTGAGCGAAACCGAATCCCGGTAAACTTCTTTTGAGCCATCGGGAATAAACTCAGCCAGGATTTTCGCATCGTTGGTGGTCCTGCTCCCTTTTATCCCTTCGATCTTGAAATTGCTGGTGAAAGGTACGGTTGTCTTATCCGAGAATTCGAAGGAAATCACCTGGTTATATGTTCCCTTAGCTGATTTCTCCCAGATCATAAGGTTATCCGGGAAGATCAGCCGCCACTTACCTTTGATGGATTTCCCCTCTATCGAAAAAAATCCATCCATCAAATCCGGATCATCCTCCACGATCCGACGTCCTTTTTTTTCGTCCGGCTGGTAATCCGCCAAAGGATGGCCTTGGGCATTTTTATTCTTCTCGTCGAAGCCCGCATTAATCCTGATTATTCCGCCCGAGTCCTCCGCTTCTTCGGACATCCCGTTTACTACCAGGTTCACCGCCCAGGTTGAATTATCATTCTCTTGTTCCGAATCAGAAGCGCTCAGAAGGGTGAGAGGAAAGAAAAAATAGAGGATAAAAGATACGGTCAAAATAAAGGGTAACAAAACTTGGGTAGGTTTGTTGAGCATTCGACTTAATACATTGGATCTGATTTTATCCCTCTCCCCTAAGGGGAAGGGAAGGGTGAGGGGAGATATAAATAAAGCATTCAAATAGGATTTATCTTTATTATTTTAATTCTTCGACTTTTCGTCATCCGGATAAGCTTCTGCTAAAAGCTCGATCGTATTTTTCACTTTCTGCTTCAGATTTTTCTGCAAACAAGTCTCCTCAAATCGCATCATGCAGCCGGGACAACCCATCACCAGATAGTCCGCATTGGTCGGCTCCAGGTTGTCCAATTTCCTCTGCATCACCCCTTTGGAGACGGGATAATATTTCAGATGAAACGACCCCCCACCTCCGCAGCAGCGGTCTGCTTCCTTCATCTCCACGAATTTCACACCGGGAAGCTCCTTCAATATCTTCCGCGGCTCCGATTTTATCCCCTGACCTCGATTCAAATGACAGGAATCGTGATAGGTGATCACTACTTCCTTCTCCGGAGTTTTGAAATCCTTCTTCATGTCTATGACTTTGGTCAAGAACTCCGATATGTCGTATACCGGAATGTCGAAATCGACACCCAAAAGCTCCTTGTATTCTTTCTTCAAGGTCAACCCGCAAGAGCCGCAGTTGACCACGATGCAATCGACCTTGGCGTCTTTGAAGACTTTGAGATTTTTCTTGGCATGTTTGATCCCGGTCTGGAAATCACCCGAATTATAGATGGAGGTTCCGCAGCACACCTGTTTTTTGGGGATCACCACCTCGCAATCGTTGTGGGTGAGCACCTTTATCATGGCTTCCCCAATTTCCGGATAGACTAAATTGGTGCCGCAGCCGAAGAAATAACCCACCCGCATTTTGGGCTCTTTAACCGTTACCACCTCGGGCACGCGCTTTCGCAAAGGCTTCTTGGCTATCTTGGGATAGATTCTCTCCTTCCAGCCAGCCGGGAATGGCAGGAATAAAGTTAAGGGATTTTTCTCCGGCAGAATCTTGGTGGCCCATCTCCCCGCAAAGGTTGCCCATCGTGCCACCGGCGGAAGCAGCCTTCCTCTTTTGATCAGATGCCGGAAGATCAACCTTTCCAGAAAAGTGAATTTGCCCCGCTCCACTAAATCGGCCCGGGCGCAGAGGATCAGATCGTCCGTCCTCACCCCGCTGGGGCAGCCCTCCACGCATGATTTGCAGTTCAGGCAGAAATTGATCTTCTTCCGGAAGATTTCGCTTAACTCCAGCTCCCCCTTGTTTACCGCCTCGATCAAGGCGTTCCTTCCCCGGGCAGACGCTGCCTCGTTTTTCAGCTCGGCGTAAAGGGGACAAACCGAAAGGCAGGTTCCGCACTTCAAGCATTTGCGAAGCTGATCTTCCTGCGAAGCTATGTGCTTGTATTCCTTAGCGGCAGTGACTGTCTGATTTTCCATATGATTTCCTTTATGAAAGACCCATCATGCATATACGATTTTTTTGAATATAATCGTAGCTCCTCACTTGTCAAGCATTAAACCATCGTATCAAACTTTGCCCTTTTTATAAACAGTCAAAAGCCGGATACTTTTGTCTTGATTTTGGGATATTATTTGCTAAGTTGTTTGATTGGATATTTATGCGTTAGCATAAAAAGCGGACGTGGTGAAACTGGCATACACGACAGCCTTAGGAGCTGTTGGTCTTCCGACCGTGGGAGTTCAAATCTCCCCGTCCGCAATAAAACAGTCATCAGTTCATAGTCAGTAGTTAAGTGAAGACTGCAAACTGGAGACGGCAAACTGTCAACTTGAAAAGGAGATATCTTGTCTGGATCAAATCAAGAGGAGAAAAAATCAAATGTGACGTTGCAAGAAGGAAAAGGGTGGAAAAGAACCCTGGAGATCGAAATCCCCAAAGAAAAGGTGGATGACGAGTTTGAATCTACTTACAAGAAATATCAAACCCTCGCCAAAATCCCCGGTTTCCGCAAGGGAAAAGCCCCTCTGCACATGGTGAAGCTGCGCTACCAGGATAAGATCAAATCGGAGGTTTTAGAGACTCTGGTGCCCAAGGCATACGAGGATGCGGTGAAGGAAGCCAAGCTCTCCCCCATCTGCCTGCCGGTGGTAAAGGACGTTCAGTTCGAGGAGGGAGCTCCATTGAAATTCAAGGCGGAATTCGAAATCCAGCCCGAGGTGGAGGCAAAGGACTACCTGGGTCTGGAGCTGGTGCGAAGATTGAAGGAGATATCGGAGAAAGACATCGAGACCTCCCTGAATTATCTAAGGGAGGATTTTGCCGAGCTTCATCCGGTGGAGAGGGAAGCCCACCTCCACGATTCCTTAATCGTCGATATCTCCAAAACACAGGACGGGAAGGAAGACAAGGTGGCCAATCAACAGATCTTTCTGGATCCGCACAACATGATCAAGGATTTCCAGCAGGCTCTGGTGGGAGCAAAAGCAGGCGAGCTGAAGGAATTCGAGGTGGACTATAAGCCGGATTTCCACAACAAAAAGCTGGCGGGTAAAAAGGTCAAATACCGGATCAACGTTAAAGAGGTAAAGGAAAAGATCTTGCCCCAAGTCAACGACGATTTCGCTAAGACCGTGGGCGAATACAAGAACCTGGGGGAATTGAAAGGCAAGATAAAGGAGGGTTTGATCCAGCGGGATATGAAAGATGCGGATACGGAGCTGAAGACCGATTTGATCAATCAGGTGATAAGACGCAACCCGTTCGAGGTCCCGGATACTCTTTTCGATTACTATTTGGATTCGGTCATCGAGGATTTGAAGAAAAGATACCAGAAAGTGGACGAGAAGAAAGTGCGGGAGGAGTACCAGGACGTTGCCTTGGCACAGATAAGATGGGATTTCCTTTTTCACCGGATAGCAGAAAAGGAAAATATTCAGGTGACCAAACCGGAGATGGAAAACTGGTGCGAGCAGAACGCCAAAGCCATGCGGGTGACGGTGGAAGAGGCAATAAAATCCCTGGAAAACCCTTCCTTTTCCAAGAGAATCAAGGAAGACCTGCTGGAGAAGAAAACCATAGATTTTTTGTTGAAAAATGCAAAAATCAAGGAGGAGCCATACGTTCCTCCTGAGCCGAAGAAAGAAAACTCAGAGGCTAAAGATCCAAGCAGTAAAACCACATAATCATTATAAAAAAAGTTAATAACAAATAGTCTCAAACGAAAGGATAGAACATGTCCACTTTAGTTCCGTACGTGATAGAGCAGACCGGCAGAGGGGAGAGAGCTTACGACGTCTTCTCCCGTCTGCTGAAGGACCGGATCATCTTCATCGGCACACCCGTCGACGACGTGGTGGCAAACCTGGTGATTGCCCAGCTCCTCTTTTTGGAAGCGGACGATCCGGAGAAGGACATTAACCTGTATGTCAACAGTCCGGGTGGATATGTTACCTCCGGTATGGCTATCTACGATACCATGCAGTTCGTCAAGCCGGACGTTGCCACCACCTGCGTGGGACAGGCAGCCAGCATGGCAGCGGTGCTTCTCTGCGCGGGTACCAAGGGGAAGCGGGCGTGTTTGCCTCACTCCCGGGTGATGATACATCAGCCCTGGGGAGGGGTGCAAGGGCAGGTAACCGATATCGAGATTCACACCAAAGAACTGCTTATCGTGAAAAGAAAGATAAACGATATATTGGTGAAACACACCGGACAAGTTTTAGAAAAGATCGAAAAGGATACCGACCGGAATTACTTCATGTCCGCGGAGGAAGCCAAGGTTTACGGTCTGATAGACGAGGTATTCGAAAAGAAGAAACAGTAGATTCGATACACCTACTCCAAGGTGATATTTAAATTAAGACTTGACTCTGCAAAAGCATAGACAGAGTGAAGCACTTCAGTATTCGGTGCAGGGCGAAGCGAAACATGTCTATTGGAGATTCTTCGTTCCGCCTGAAGGCGAAACTCAGAATGACACGGAATACTCGTAGGTCGAATATGATCGAAGATCTATTCGACAACTTATCTTGAAAGGAAGGGAAATTGAATCACCAGGGTGGTAATCAAAAAAGAAAAGAATTGGTCGAGGAATGCTCCTTTTGCGGAAGAGGGGCAAATCAGGTCCAGCGTCTTTTTTCCGGGGTGGATGCCATAATCTGCGACCAGTGCATCAACGTTTGCAAGGATATTCTGGACAAGGATTTGAAAAAGGACAAGGAGGAGGTCAGCCTCCGGCTTCCCAAGCCCAAAAAGATAAAGGAATTTTTAGACCAGTACGTTATCGGTCAGGAGAAAGCCAAGAAATCGATCTCGGTGGCGGTCTATAATCATTATAAAAGAGTGCTGTTCCCCCAACCGGATGACGACGTGGAGCTGGAGAAGAGCAACATTCTCCTTTTGGGACCTACCGGCACCGGCAAGACCCTTTTGGCTCAGACTCTGGCAAAGATGCTTCATGTCCCCTTCTCCATTGCCGACGCTACCCCCTTGACCGAAGCGGGATACGTGGGGGAGGACGTCGAGAACATCCTGGTGCGATTGCTCCAGGCGGCAGATTATAATCTGGTCAAAGCGGAGAAGGGTATCATCTACATAGATGAGATCGACAAGATCGCCCGGAAGGACGCCAACCCCTCCATCACCCGGGACGTCTCCGGTGAAGGGGTCCAGCAGGCTCTGCTGAAGATTCTGGAAGGGACCATAGCCAGCATTCCGCCCCAAGGGGGAAGAAAACATCCGGAACAGACTTTCATCCAGATGAACACCAAGAATATCCTGTTCATCTGCGGGGGCGGCTTTGACGGATTGGATAAGATCATCCAGTCGCGGGTAACCCACAAGGTGATGGGCTTTGGTGCGGATATCAGGACCACGGGGAAAAAGAAACTGGGTGAGATACTAAATCTGGTGGAGCCGGACGATCTGGTGAAATACGGCATGATCCCGGAGCTGGTGGGACGGCTTCCGGTGAGCTGCGCCCTAACGGAGCTGGATGAGGAGGCTTTGATGCAGATACTCACCACCCCCAAGAACGCCATCACCAAACAGTACCAAAAGTTCTTCCAGATGGAGGGGATCAAGCTCAAGTTCACGGACGAGGCGTTGAAGGCGGTGGTGAAAATTGCCCAGAAAAGGGGAACCGGCGCCCGGGCACTGCGCTCGGTGATGGAGGAATCTATGCTGGATATCATGTACGAGCTTCCGTCCAAAAACGACATAGCCGAGTGTATCATTACCGAGGAGACCGTTCTCACAAAGGCGCCGCCAGTGTATCGAAACAAAAAGGAAAGAGCAGCGTAAGAAGCGCGTGATCGTTTTCGTCTATCGTGTGTATTTGATAACTAAAATTTAAAAATCTCTTCCCCTATTTCCCCCTCTCCGTAAAACGGAGAGGGGGACAAAAGGGGGTGAGGTTTCTACGGAATATAATGCCTTTCAAAATCAAGACTGCCACCTATATTAAAAGTGTTGCGGATTTAAAACATCTTCCCCCAAGCCGGCTGTCGGAGATCGCTTTTGCCGGTCGCTCGAACGTGGGGAAGTCGTCGGCGTTGAACCGTCTGGTAAACGTCAAAACCCTGGCCAAAACCAGCTCGACTCCGGGCAAGACCAGGTTGATAAACTTTTTTCTGATAAATGAAAACCTGTATTTTGTGGACCTGCCCGGTTATGGTTATGCCAAGACCTCCAGATCGCTTAAGGAAAGCTGGGGAAAGCTGGTGGAGGATTATTTAAAGGAGAGGGAAACTCTCAAAGGGACGGTGCTGTTGATCGATTCCCGGCGCGGGGTTCTGGAGCCGGATTTACAGCTTCTGGAATGGCTCGATTTCTACGGCAGGGAGAGGTTGATCGTCCTGACCAAAACAGATAAACTAAAGTGCTCGGAGCTTTTATCGTGTGTAAATA
Organism: Candidatus Zixiibacteriota bacterium; assembly: GCA_043810415.1. GTDB lineage: Bacteria > Zixibacteria > MSB-5A5 > MSB-5A5 > SM1-73 > CAIVRH01. The sequence goes on from JBDROD010000147.1 coordinate 9,064, forward strand.
AGACAAGGGAAACCCTGTCGGCGGATTCCGATTCGCTGGTTTTATTCTCTGCCAAGACCGGGGAGGGTAAAGATAAGATATTGAGATGGATTGAGCAGGTAATAGAAAAATAAAAGCTATTCGCAAGGCTAAATGCCCTGCCCTATGTGCTGATATTTCCTTGTAGTTCATAGAGGCGGGAATTCATCCCGCCTCGAAAGAATTTCATTGGAGGGAAAAATGCCTAATCGTGTGGTTGTGGGAACCCAGTGGGGGGACGAGGGGAAGGGGAAGATCGTCGATCTCTTGACCGGAGAAGCGGATATCGTTGCGCGCTATTCCGGGGGGGCGAATGCCGGTCACACCGTGGTGATAGATGATGAGAAATTCGTGCTGCATTTGGTTCCCACCGGGATTTTGCACAAAGATAAAATCTGCGTTATCGGAAACGGGGTGGTGATCGATCTGGAGCATCTTTTCTTCGAGCTGAAGCAGCTGGAAAAAAGGAAGATCAAATTCGAAGGGCGGTTTCTGATCAGCCCGAATGCCCACCTGGTGATGCCCTATCACCTGGCAATAGAGAAGCTGGAGGAGGAGGCGAGGGGAAAGGGAAGGATCGGTTCCACCGGAAAGGGGATTGGGCCGGCTTACCGGGACAAGATCGCCCGCCAGGGGATCAGGATCATCGATCTTCTCGATCCTCAACTATTTAAGGAAAGGGTGGAATGGAACCTGAAGACCAACGATAATCTTCTGCGAAGGTTGTCAAGAACAGAAAAGAATGCACTCAAGAAAAAGAGTATGGATGTGGCGAAGTTTAGAAGAAAAGTCGAGCCGCTGATGACAGACGTCGGTCTCTACCTGGATCGGTCCATCCGAAAAGGGAAGAAAGTCCTCTTTGAGGGAGCACAGGGCGCTTTGCTGGACATAGACTTCGGGACCTATCCTTACTGCACATCGTCCAACACCACCATCGGCGGGGTTTGCACCGGTTTGGGGATAAGCCCGTTTTTGATCGACGAGATAATCGGGGTCACCAAAGCTTATACCACAAGGGTAGGGAATGGTCCTTTTCCCACCGAGGAAAAAGCCGGGGTGTGTGAAACCCTCAGGGAAAAAGGATGCGAATTCGGTGCCACCACCGGCAGACCCAGGAGATGCGGCTGGCTCGATTTCGTAATGCTTAAGTACACGTTAAGGATAAACGGGATTTCCAAGATTGCTCTAACCAAGCTCGACGTGCTGGATAGTTTCGCTAAAATACAAGTTGGCGTCGGGTACAAGTACAAGGGAAAACTTATAACCGAATTCACTCCGGACCTGCGTACTTTGGAGAACTGTCAGCCGGTATATGAGGAGCTTTCCGGCTGGCAGAAAACCACCAAGGGAATGACCGACTTCAAGAAATTGCCGGACAAAGCGAAACGCTATTTGTACTACATAACCAAGAAACTCAAAACTCCAATCTCTATAGTATCTACCGGCAACAAAAGAGATCAGACCATCCGGTTGTAGTAATCTCTACTCGTCGAGGATATTATCATCCTCGATATAGCAATAGTTGTGAAGTTCAGTAGCCCCGTACCCACCTGGACGGGTGCCCGTCTTGGCCAACGAGGTTGGTTGAGCTCCTGATTTTCAATTAAATTTCTCTTTCATCTGATTATAATTTTCGTTATCTTTTTTACGTAGAAAAGATAAATATAGATGCCCCGTTAGCTCAACTGGATAGAGCGTCTGCCTACGGAGCAGCAGGTTGGGGGTTCGAATCCCTCACGGGGTAGTTTTTAATTCACGATCTTCCAAACCTTCACTAGGATGAAGCTTTAACATCTCATTCATTAGCTTTATTAATGGGAATGAATTTAAAATTAAAAAATCAAACTGAAAAATTGCAAATCAAAATTCAAAATTAATGAAGTGGATGATATTGATTGATAATTCTTAATTTTAAATTGCAATTTTGACTTTTGCATTTTGCATTTTGAATTCTATTGATCTATTACATCCATTGAATTTAGGCCGCCATGAAACCAACCACAATTAACCTCGCCCGATATCGGAAGGAATTCCCTTTCGTCAAAAAAGTCACCTTTTTAAAACACGCCAGCTTTGGACCGATTCCCCAGAGAAGCTGGAAAGCCACCCAAGAGTATTACCGGTATCTGAAGGTGGAAAAAACAAAAGATATCGACAAGGAGGCTTTCAAAAAACTGGATGAAATAAGAACCCTCTTGGCAAAGATGATCCACGCCAAACCTGAGGAGATCGGTTTTGTCCCCAATACCACCTATGGGCTCAACATCGCCGCCTGGGGTCTGGATTTAAAACCGGGGGATGAAATCCTTCTCTCCGATGTGGAGTTTCCGGCTAATGTCTATCCCTGGACCAATCTCAGACAAAAAGGGGTAGGGGTAAAATTCATCCCGAGCAAAAACGGCTTTTTTGATATAGACAATCTCGTGAAAACCATTGATCCAAAAACCAGGGTCCTGGCTTTAAGCTCGGTGCAGTTCTTCAACGGATATAAAAACAATTTGAAAACCATCGGAGATATTTGCCGGGAAAAGGACATCTTCTTCGTGGTGGACGCGATTCAGGGGATTGGAGCCGTGGAGTTGGACGTGGGAAAACATCAAATCGATTTGTTAAGCTGCGGAGGGGAGAAATGGCTCCTCTCTTCTTTGGGGACCGGATTCTTTTATCTCTCTTCTCAAGCCAAACAAAAAATTCAGCCCACATTTTTCAGCTGGTTATCTGTGGACTGGAAACTTAACTTTACCGACGTTATGAAATA
>JBDROD010000148.1:0-7109 GCA_043810415.1 Candidatus Zixiibacteriota bacterium
ACTCCCGGGGGCAGAGTCTGGACGAATGCTAAATCCGCGCCCAAGTTGAACAGACCGTCGCAGCTGCCGAACCTGTAAGGAATCATGGCACCGGTCAGCACCACCGTTTTGTCCTTTACCCCTTGGGCTAAAACCTTTGCGGTCTCTGCCATGGTATCGGTTCCGTGAGTTATCAGAATTTTGTCTTCCCTGGCGTTGTTTACGTTGTGCAAGATGATCTGCCGGTCGGAATCGGTCATGGTCGTGCTATCGATCATCATCAACGTCCGGACGTCAAAATTCAATTTACATCGGCCCAGCTTCAGCATTTCGGTCAGATGGGTATCCTTGAAAAAAAGCTCACCGTTAAGCTCGTTATACTCCTTATCGAAAGTCCCGCCGGTTACGAAGATTCGAATGATCATGATGGTGAAAGGTGATAGGTTTAAGGTTTAATGTGTTAGGTGTGAAATGGTAGATTTAGTTTTGCTCTTCAATGATAAATTTTGTCAGCAGTCGATTTCCAAAACCTCTTAATCAGATCGTCTCTTTGAGTTCCGTTACCCCAAAGAGCGGAACTTAGATTTCTATCAATATTCAGAATACGAAATAAGATGGATCAAAAATTTGAAACTAACAACCAGGGGGTGATCCGGATTTGAATAGATAGTTAATAAGGTAGACTACATCCCCTACATCCAAGGTCTCGTCACAGTTGGCATCACCCCTCCACCAGGGATCGGGAGCAGAACCGTTTTTGTAAAGATAATTTATAAGATACACCACATCACCTATGTCTATTACCCCGTCAGCGTTGGCATCCCCGCGCGGGTAATCGATGGTCAGGTTCCTTAGGATGGAAACGCTGCTGGGGATACCGCTGTTTGTTACGACGATGTCCGGATCGGTATCCCCGTCTAGGTCCGAACAGAAAACGGAAAAGGGACGAAATCCTGCTGCGTAGAGGACAACACCGCCAAAGGTCCCGTCCCCGTTGTTCTTCAGGATGGTGACGTCGTCTCCGTAATAATCCGCCAGGGTTAAATCCAAATCTCCGTCTCCATTCAGATCCGAGCAAAACACGGAAAAGGGATTCCTGCCGGTGGCATAGACCACCTGTCCCTGAAAGGTCCCGTCCCCGTTGTTTTTCAAAATAGAAACCGTGTGAAAACCTTCATTAGCCACGACTAAGTCTAAATCATAATCCCCGTCCAAATCCACACAGAAGACTGAAATAGGATAATATTCTACCGCATAGCTGACCGCCCCCTGAAATGTTCCATCCCCGTTGTTCAATAGGACGGAGGCGTCGTTGCTGTTGGAATTGGCTACGGCTATGTCCAAATCTCCGTCTCCGTCCAAGTCTGCACAAAAAACAGACCGGGGTTCGGAGCCGGCTGGATAGTCGACAGCAGTCTGAAAGGTACCATCCCCATTATTTTTTAAGATGGAGACGTTGTCGGTGCCATAATTTGCCGAAACCAAGTCTAAATCGCTGTCCCCGTCCAAATCTGCACAGCAGACGGAATAGGGAGTATTCCCGGTTGCATAGTCGATTGCTCCCGAGAACGTTCCGTCTCCATTGTTCTTCAGAATGGAAACGTTATTACCGTCATGATTTGCCACGGCTAAATCCGGATCGTTGTCCCCGTCCAAGTCCCCACAGAAAACGGAAGCCGGGCCGGCTCCTGCTGCATAGTTGACTGCAACCTGAAAGGTCCCATCGCCGTTGTTTTTTAAGACAGAGACATTGTCACTCCCTTCGTTTGCCACGGCTAAATCCGGGTATCCGTCGCCATTCAGGTCTGCACAGAAAACCGACCAGGGACCAGACCCGACCACATAGTTCACCGGTAAGGCAAACGGGATCGAATCCGGGTTGGTTGGGATGTTCTGGGAAAAAGCGGATGCACCAGCCAAAAGGATAATCGATAAAAAGATTAGTCTTCTCGTCATTTTAGTTCCATTCTAAGTATAGGAAAAGGACAAGCTGTGATGTAAAACAGCCTAATCAAATTATAATCGAAAAATGGGAAAAAACAAGGAAAATCATAGGTTCACACGGTTCCGGTAAACTAATAGATCTTATCTTGAATTTTCAGAATGGATATAACTATCTTTCTATTCAGAGATATCGACTGGATAAGACAAGGCTGTACACTAAAGGGACAATTTGATCCTACTAATAGAAATAAATTCTAAAGAATGACCGGTGGATGATTCGTTTTCCGGGGAGTAATAGATTGGGGTGGCATGATGATAAAGATCGGAAAGGAGTATCTTAAATCAAGATCTGCTTGATAGCAGGGGTTGGATTTAGCTATTTACCGGATTTATCATTTTAAATAGGATTGGCTGCGATTTATAGATTACCCATTCCCACGAGACTGGACCAGGCTTATAAATATTTCGAAGATATCTCTGAGGTTATGTTCCTTTTGGTCCGGTTATCAAAAAAATGCATCTTTTCCTTTTTGGGAACAAGCCAAAGCGGCACGCCTATCTCAATTTCCATTCCCGGTTTTACCCGGGTGACAATTAATGTATCGGCCACCTCGACATACAGGTATTCATCCGAACCTAATCTCTCCAGAACGGTGGTTATACCCTTGATCCCCTGCGGCTGCTCGATTGTAGAGAGCTCCCAATCTTCCGGTCTGATTCCCACCACGACTCCTTTTCGGTGCAAAAAAACAAAGTGCTCTCCTGGAATAAGATTCATGGGTGGACTCCCGACAAAACCGGCCGTAAAAAGATCCGCCGGTTTAGAGTAAATCTCCTGAGGAGGTCCGCATTGAAGTATCTTCCCCTCGTTCATCACGGCCAGTCGATCACTTAAGGTCATAGCCTCCGCCTGGTCATGGGTGACGTAAAGAATGGTGGTCTTTATTTTCTGGTGTAATCTCTTTAATTCCGTTCTCATCTTCAGCCTTAATTTGGCATCCAAATTGGACAGAGGTTCATCCAAAAGCAAGACTTTCGGTTCCAAGACCAAAGCCCTTCCTAATGCCACTCTCTGTCTTTGTCCCCCGGAAAGCTCTTTGGGAAGCCTCTTTTCCAAACCGGAAAGTCCTAAAAGCATTAAAATCCACTCAATTTTTCTCTTCCTTTGTTCCTCCCCGGTCTTTCTGATCTTTAACCCGAAGGATATGTTTTCCCCCACAGTCATATGAGGAAAAAGAGCATAGCTTTGAAAGACCATTGAAATCTCTCGCTTCTGAGGGGGGAGATGGTCAATTCTCTTTCCATTAATTAAAAATGAACCGGAGGTAGGCTTTTCCAATCCGGCCAAAAGCCTTAAAGTTGTAGATTTTCCACAGCCGGAAGGACCCACCAAGGTCAGAAACTCGCCATCTTTTATCTCAAAATTAAGGTCATCCACCACCATCACATCGCCAAATTTCTTGGTCAGACCTTTAACCTCTACTCGGGCCAACTTTCACCTCATATTTTTCAAATCTTATTTTATTGCCCCCGCGGTCAATCCCACCCGCATATGTTTCTGCACCAGGAATGTGAAGATAATCAACGGAATGGAGATCACCAAAGCGATTGCGGTGATATAATTTTTTTGCGGAGACCAGCTCAATATCCTCAAGAGATATACGGGCAAAGAGACCGTGGTTCCCTTAAACATCAGAAAATAGGAAAAGACGAATTCATTCCAGGATAAGAAGAAAGTATATATGGCGGCTGCCGTTAGGCCGGGCAACGACAGGGGAATCAATATCTTACGGAAAGCGTAGCTTTTGTTTGCTCCCAAAACCTGAGCCTGCTGTTCCAAATCTCTAGGGATGGTTTCAAAAACCCCTTGGGCAATATAGACCGTGTAAGGCAGCGCCAGCAAAGTATGAGCCAGTGCCACCTGAACCACTGTGGGCAGAAAAGAAAAGGGTCTATGTTGAAGATGTTCCGCCACCGGAATTACCGCAGAGATGTCGGGAAACAGGCGAACGGATAAAAGGAAAAATAAAAGCACCCCCACTCCGGGAATCTTAAGTCGAGACAAGGCAAAGGCCGTGGGCGTACCCAAGATAAGACAAAAGAAGACGGTGAGGATTGCGATCTCTAGGCTGGTCAAACCAGCCAGCAAAAAATCATTCCGGGTAAACAATGATTTGAAGATCTCGAGGTTGGGACTAAAGGGCCAAAAGGGTTCCGGATATTTTCCTCCGGTAACCAGGCTGGCTTTGTCCGAAACAGAATATTTGACCAGGATGAAAATGGGAAATAGGATGAAAAAAACGATTAAGAGAACCACCAGCGTTTTCAATAGTTTATTCAGGCCCATGGCATCTATACCCTTATTACTCTTTTTCTCAAAAACTTTGTCCCCAGGGTGAAAATTACTGCGGTTCCGGCGATCAAAATAACCAGAAATAAAGCCGCCGCAGCTCCCTCCTGGGGGTTTTGTTCGACATGGTAAAGCCTTTCTATCAGAACCCCTAAAACCGGATAAGAGGGTGCTATGACAAAGGGGAAAATGAACTCCTTCCAGCATTCAACTGAACGCAGAATCAACACACTCAGGATGGCCGGAAGCAAAAGGGGAAAGGTTATGTATTTGAATTGCTGCCAGCGGGAGGCTCCTAAAGTCTGTGCCGTTTCATATTGTTCTTTTTCGATGCTCTGCAGCCCTGCCAAGATTATCAGCATAGAGATGGGCATATCTCTCCACACCTTGCCCCATAAAGCCAGCATCAAGGATAAAAATTCAGAGCCACCCCAGTTTATGGGGGTCTTTATTAGTTGAGGGAAGAAAGAGTGTCGGCCCAAAAGAAGGTCGTTGATATGACCAAAAGGATAGGAGAAGAGAATATTCAAACTTATGGCGGTTACCAAAGCGGGGATGGCAATGGGAAGCATGAAGATGCTTCGGATCATGCCCACCCCTTTAATGCTCTTGTAAACCAACAGAGCCAGAATCAACCCGGTCATCAGCTGAAGCGGGGCACCCAAACCGACAAACCAAAGGGTTCGCACCAATGCCTGGGTGAACTCCGGGTTTTTCCACAGGGCGAAGAAAGGTGCCCCGGAGGAAAACGATTGAGAAAATAAATAGAAGGAAACCAGAATAAAAAAGATAAAAAGATATAAAAGTGCCGGAATCAGAATAAGGAGAATAAAGAGATTGTCTTTGGCTTTAAGGAGAAGAGAGGAGATCTTGGTTGAGTTTAGCATATTTTTCCAACCTTAGACGAATTTTTTCCCTGGGGGTAATGTGCTGATTCACTGCTATCTCGTACCATGCATCCAAGTAATTTTTCCCGATCTGAGGCCAGGCTACAGCTTCGGGGATATCCTCAGTTCCTCTTTCGAATTGAGCCCGGGTAACCTCAAAGACCCTTTTCTTCCACTCGGAATCAAAGGCATTCCCTATGTTATCCAAAATATCCCTTCTCACCGGAAACATGCCAAATCGGGTGCATTCCACTATTTGATTCTGGTAGCTGGTAATAAAACGAGCCAGCCGGTAAGAGAGCAAAGGATCGGGGGAGGTGACAGGTATTCCCCACCACCAGCCGTAAAAATTGGACTCAGGGAAGCCTTCTCTTTTGGGCTTTCCCTTCGGATCCGTCTCCAGAGAAACCCCTTTCGGCATTACCGCCACCCCCATATCCTCCGGATCAGAGAGATATCCCAGCATGGTGGGATCGGAGCCGCCGTGAATGAAGAATAGGTCTATCTGGTGCATGTAGGCTAAGAAGACCTGACCTTCAGAGATGGCTCTCCAGATATCTCCGCCCGACCATCCCTTTTCCCACATGTTAGGATGATATAGCCCGTTTTCTATGAAAAAAGACTCCCATTGGAAGAAATCAATCACCGGATCGGTGTTCATGGCTATGAGATCCTCCTTATCGCCTCCTAACTGGAATATCCGAGTTGCCATCTCATTGACTGTTCCAGCATATCTTTTGCCCCGGTGGGCTATCCGGGGGATACTCAAAGCGGTATAGTCGGTATGAGCCCAGAAGTAACCCAGAACCGCCAGGTCGTAATAATCCCATTGACTCGGGTCCGACTCTAACCGGAAATCCTTAGGCAAGCCAAAGCCATTCACCCTCCTCATCAGATCTTCGATTTCGCCTCTCTGTTTTTCCCAATTCTGTAAGGCATCCTCCAGCTTGGATTTCAAATAAAACAAAAGATAAGTCTCCAGCTTTCTGGGAAGGTAATAGACTTTTCCCTCAACTCTTCCCCCCTCCACAGCCAGAGTAAGATAATCGGATAGATCTTGGGTCAATTGCACCGAATCCACGATTGCCCCCAAGGGAATCATAAGATTTTCTTTCACTAAAGGGGAAACCATCTCCTTCGGGGTTTTAACCAGACCGATTCTTTTCCGTCCGGTCTTTTTCTCCAGCTCGATCATTCCTTTCACATCCTCGACGTGATCAAAGGTTACAATATGGAGAGTCACTTGATTTTCCTTCTCGAATTCCTTCACCTTCTGCCGGAACCATAAATCCTGGATGTCCATCATTCGAATAAGTACGGTCATCTCCCTTTTTTCCTGCTTTACCTCACAGGAAAAACTTAGAATCCAGACCAGCAGAAGCGCACCAGAAACCGTGATTCGGTTTAGCATAATTACTTCAATCCTTTAATCCCAGACCGGTTTATCCTCTCACTTATTGTCTCGATCTGAAGGATAGCATCTATTTGTTATTCCCTTTATCATTTTACATTTTTAACAGGTGAAAGTCAAGTCTCTTGTCACCCCTGTTGGCGTCTACTGGGGCGGTATGAGTGTTTTTCTGGATTTCTTCAGGCTTGCAGGTTGTCTTCTCGCCTGCTGCGTTCTTTCTTAGAGAAGTAATCATCTGATCCTGTCTCGTTTCTTCCAGCTTGACACGCCATCCTAAAATTCGGTGAAACAAAATGACTGCTTAGGCGGTCTTATAAATAGTGATGACAATTGAAAAGTACCGGGAGAAGTTTCGATCAAGCGGAAATTGAGAAGTTGAAGAAGCCGAATAGAATTGAAATAAAGAGGAGGATAATAAATCATGGAACTGGTAGTTGACAATCTTTCAAAAACCTATGCCAACGGCGTTGTGGCTTTAGACCATGTGTCTTTGAACATCCCTACTGGACTCTTTGGTCTGCTGGGTCCCAACGGGGCA
>JBDROD010000149.1:0-4434 GCA_043810415.1 Candidatus Zixiibacteriota bacterium
GGGTCGCTCCCAGCCATACTCGACACTGTCGACCGTCCAAGTGATGGGTCGCCAGCGATTGGGCGAACCAAAGGGACCGGCATCGATCCCTTTGGTCATGTCATAAGGGGTTCCCTCGTAATGGTCCCTCATCAGGGAGAATACATCGGCAAGGGAGAGCTTCTTGTCCGGTTTGATCCAGAGAGGGTAAGGTTTTGCTCCTTCCACTCCCCGGTGGTAATCCGGTGAGAAATCCTGCGTGGGTGCGGCGCGCCTGAAGATGCTCCACACCCGGGTGTCGGCATAGCGTTGATTCTTCGGCGTAGCGGGGCAGTAGGCGTCGCAAAAACGGAATGGCTGACCCGATTTGGGATCATAATACCCTTTCTCTATGGCGAAGGAAATAACATTGGAGGAGTAAAGACAGTTTTTCTTGTCTTTTAGAGGAAACTCGCCGATTCGGGCTTTGTTGGCATGACAGGAGATATAGCCGTCCGGTATTCGGAGTGCCACCCATTCCGCTCCAGCACCGCCCGAATCCGGTCCGATCATCTCCATGATCCATGCCTCCTTCGGGTCGGCGATGGAAAACGTTTCCCCGGTAGACCGATAACCGTATTCGTCCACCAGATCGGTCATGACCTGGATCGCTTCCCTTGCCGTTTTGGCTCTCTCCAGAGCCAGCTGCATCATATCCCAGTAGTGTAAAAGACCATCGGGATTACGCAATTCCTCCCGACCGTCGAAGGTGGTCTCACCGATGGTCAGCTGATATTCGTTCATCAAGTCAACCACGGCATAAGTGTGCGGAACTTGCTTTACCTTTCCTCTCACTTTCCCGGACCAATCGGTTATCTCCAGCGAATCGTTGGGTCCGTGATCTGCCGCCGGGTGATATTCCAGAATGGGATGAAACTCACCGTCACAGGTGTAGGTGATCATCACCGAGCCATCGTCCGACGCTCCTTTGGTTACCAGAAGATTGGTGCAAGCATTGCTCTGATGAGCGTTGAATAAAACACAAAATAACATTATGTGAGTCAATACAAAAAGATATTTTTTCATAAACCACCTTGTTTATGAGACTTAAGTTTTAGGATTGCATTATAGTTGCTGTTGACTATTTTAGTGTCCCAATAGAATGTTCACCTCTACGTGAATCTTGCTAAGATTTCTAGTGGACGGTAACATAAGTTTAGGGTATGGTAGGTGTCACAATTTATTGCCACGACCTTTAGGTCGTGGCAATGAAGTGAACTCCCTCCATACTCCTAGGGGCTTTAGCCCCCAGATCGACTTATTCAGGATGGTGAGGGAATAGAGCCATAGATTACCCCATTTCAATAGTGAATAAATTTATGTTACAAAGCACTAGTTAGAATTCAGTTTAAGCTAAAAGTCTAACACTCCGGAAGAAAACATAATATTTCACTCTGCTACTACCGCCAGAGTAACAGCGAATATTCTTTCGGCCCCTGCTTCGAGAAGCATTTTGGCACACTCATTTAAGGTCGCTCCGGTGGTCATCACATCGTCAACCAGGATAACCCACTTACCGGTTACTTCATCCGGATGGGTTACCGCAAAAGCACCTTCCACGTTCTCCTTTCTCTGTTGAACATTAAGACGAGTCTGATCTTTGGTATTTTTCTTTCTTTTAAGCAGGGTGTTCAAAGTTGCCACATCGAGCACTTTGGATACGCCCTCTGCCAGGATTTCACTCTGATTGAATCCTCGTTCCCTTTTCCGGGCTCGGTGGAGAGGAACCGGAATCACCAGATCACATTTTGAAAGGTTCATATCCAAAACTATTTTCTCTCCTAAACTTTGAGCCAGACGTTTCCCCAAAGGTATCTTTCGCTCATATTTGAAGCGATGGATTAGGATTTTATAATAATCATCGAATGTTCCTAAAGATCGCACTGCCATTATCCTTCGCTCTTCAAAACGGTTCAAAAATAAACAATGATGTCTCAGAACCAAATCCTCCTCTTCAAAAAACGATTTACAGTAGGGGCAGAAAGAGTGGGGGAGGATCGCTAAAATCGACCAGCAATTCTCACAGACTCCTTTTACGTCTTGACTTACAGGCTCCTTGCAGATGGGGCAGCTTTGAGGATAGATGAAATCTAATAAATCATCCTTTAGCCGAAGGAGAGAATTGGTGAATTTGAATATCGACACAGTAGCGAAATTTAAAATTAAAAACAGATTGAAATCTGTAATTCAAAAACAAAATTATGTTTTGTCCTGCTAATACTAGTGATTTTGAATTTTGAATTGTAATTTTGCTTTTTTATTTTTTAATTTTAAATTTAAGTACTTACCCTTGAAATTTAGCTAGCATCACGACGTAATTACATTCATCTCTTTCTTCTTTGCTTTTAACCTGAGATAATTCCACATGAAAACGGATAAGAAGAAAGTCACGACCGTCAATGCCTGATTGACCGTAATCGGTACGCTGCCTATTCTGGCAAAGATCATGCTGTTCTCATAATACCTGAAGAAATCGATAGTGAATCTGCCGATAGAATACAAAGCAAGCATGCTCCAAAAGGTGAAACCATTGAAACGCTTATACCTTTCAATAAACAGAAGAATTCCGAAAATCAGAAAACCCTTGAAAGATGCTACCAGTTGAATGGGGAAAAGAGGTATGCCGGGGAAGAAGTATCCGGCTGGTGAGTCGGAAGGGAAAAGGATTCCCAAAGGGCATGAGCTGGGTTGACCGAAGCAGCAGCCGTTCAAAAAACAGCCTATACGGGCAATTCCCAAACCCAGCATGATGGAGGGGGCCATGATGTCGGCAATCCTCCATACCTCCAGTTTCTTCACCAAGGTATATATCAGGCTGCAGACTATCGCCAAAACCAGACCGCCAAACATGGAGAGTCCCCCGATGCCGATCTCCCCGGTACTTTGAATGGGATTGATCATATCCCAGAAGTGGCCTTGGAATTCCTCCAAATGGAAAATGACGTAGAAGAATCTTGCCCCTGCCAAGGCGGAGATCAGAATGATCAATGCCAAGTCCGGAAGCCAACCGGAGTCCATCCCGTCCTTTTTGGCTCTTTTGGCAGAAAGCCAGATGCCCAAAAGAAAAGCCAAGGCTAAAAGAAATCCGTAGGTTTTTACCGCCACCCGTCCGATTTGAATTAAAGTAGGATGCATGATAAGAAATTAAAAGTGAAAAGTGAAAAATTCAAAACATTAATTGACAATATATAAAGTATGATTACGACAACTTTCCCGAGAAATTTCGAATTATAGATCCGGTTTGTCTTGTTCTTAGCTCAAAATATTTTACTTACTTTCTTTTCCCTTATAATTAATAATCAAACCATCTTGAATTGATGGCTAATAGGATCCCTATCACCACCCAGCTGGTCAACATGGAGGATCCGCCATAGCTGACCAATGGCAAGGGAAGTCCGGTCACCGGCATCACCCCTAAAGACATCCCGATATTGACCAACATCTGAAATCCCAGTATGGTGGTCAAACCGATTGTAACATTGCTGGCGAAGGTATTTCGGGCTTTTTTGGCTATCATGATCCCCTTGGCGATCAGAAAGGTAAAAAGGCTCAGTAGAATCAGCCCCCCCAAAAGTCCAAATTCCTCTCCCAACACTGAAAAAACGAAGTCGGTATGTTGATGCGGAAGGAAAGCCAATTTAGTCTGACTCCCTTGCAAAAATCCTTTGCCCACAAGACCTCCGGAACCTATTGCCACCTTGGATTGGATTATCTGGTAACCCGCACCCAGCGGATCCCTTCCCGGATCCAAGAACACCAGGATGCGTTGTTTTTGATAATCATGGAGTCTATTCCAGACCAAAGGGGTGATCATCCCCGTGGTTAAATTAAGCAAGATAAAACCCAGGCTGAAGACAAAGGTAGGTTTAACTCTATACAGCAGTGCAATCAGGATTAGGAAAAATATGGCCCAGGAGAGCCAGTTAAAGGCACAGATTAAGCTGAGGACCGGGGAGACTATCAGAAACAAATAGAACAGCGGGACCCCCGCCCAGAACAGCATGGTTATTAGAATGGCAAAGAATACCAGGGATGTGCCCAAATCGGGTTGCTTTAGCACCAAAAGCGCAGGGAGAAGCACTATGGCCAACACGCTTGCCAGCCATCTTATATTATAGATGGAACGCTTGGAATAGGCAAGAAAGCGGGCTAATGGAAATATGGTAACGATTTTGGCGAATTCCGAAGGCTGGATGTTGAAACCCGCTACGGAGATCCAGCGCGCTGCCCCCATTCTGGCTGAACCGGCCACCAGAATCAATAAAAGCGCCAGCAAAGAGAGAAAATACAAAAGGTAAGAGAAAACTTCGTAAAATCGCAGAGGAATAAAAAAAACCAAACAGCAGGCAGCCATTCCCAGAAGAATCCACATGATCTGTTTTAAATAGATTCCCTTCTCTACCAAATTATCGCTGT
>JBDROD010000150.1:0-9777 GCA_043810415.1 Candidatus Zixiibacteriota bacterium
TCATATTTTCCCCAGGTGAGCATATGAGATATTCAGGGATAATTCTACTGGTGGCTTTGACGGTTTTCTCCGGCCGAACATCCTATGGTCAGACACCCGGTCGGTTTTCAGCAGAACCGGACAGCATGGTAATCAAGCCGGATTATCTTCCACCGACTAAGGATGAATTTTCTTTTCCCTTGGAAACGCCTATCCGAAGGTTGAAGATCGGTCTGGTTTTGTCCGGAGGAGGAGCCAGGGGATTGGCTCAGATAGGGGTGTTGAAGGTATTGGAAAGAGAGAAGATACCCATCGACTGTATTACTGGCACCAGCATGGGAGGGATCTTGGGGGGGCTTTATGCCGCGGGCTATTCGGCGGATGAGCTGGAGAAGATCGCCAAAGAAACCGATTGGAACGATCTTCTAACCGATACCCCCCCGCGCCTTTCCCTCTTTCTCTCTCAACGGGAGGAAAAGGAAGGGTCCCTGTTCCAGTTTCGATTGAATGGACTGAAACCGTATATCCCCTCTGCCTTGACCTCCGGGCAGAAGCTGACCAACCTTTTCACCAATCTAGCCATGCGGGCGGATTTAACCTCCAAATGGTTCAAAAAGCCCTATTCCAGCTTCGACAACTTGAGAATTCCTTTTCGGGCGGTTACCACCGATCTGGTGACCGGGCAGATGGTGGTTTTAAGTTCCGGGGATCTGGCTTTGGCATTGAGGGCAACCATGACCATCCCTTTGGCTTTCAGTCCGGTGGAGATGGGGGACAAGCTTTTGGTGGATGGGGGACTGGTGGAGCCTATTCCGGTGCAGGTGGCCAAAGATATGGGGGCAGACGTGGTCATAGCGGTCAACACCGTCTCCACCCTTCTGCCCGCCGACAAGATAACCAATCCGTTCGACGTGGCAAACCAAGCCACCAGCATCATGTCGCTCCCCACCCTGGAGAAGGAGCTTAAAATAGCGGATTTGGTGATAACCCCCGATCTTTCCGGATTCTCATCCATGGATTTCGGAAAAGCTTCGGAATTGATCACCCGGGGGGAAGAGTCCGCGGAGAATTTGATTCCGGAGATAAAAAAAGCGATTTCGAGAATAAAATTGCCTTCTTTAAACAATGATCCTCTCGAATTCAAAATATGCGACCTCAAGGTGGAAGGGAAAAATGCCATCCCAACAGATTCCATCCTCAAGCTTACCCAAACACGACCCGAGGAGATCGTTACTTCAGATCAGATAAAATCCGACTTGGAATCGATATATGCTTACGGTTTTTTCAGCGATGTATATGCGGTACTGTTAAAGACCAAGCCGGAGGAGTACTCTTTGACTTATCATGTCTTGGAGAATCCTTTGTTGCGAAAGATAAGTTTCGAAGGCAATACCATATTTTCTGATTCCACCCTTCTGGAACGGATGAGCTTAAATCTTCCACGGATGATGAACTATAAACTCTTGCAGCAGAATTTAGATTCTATCATAGCTTTCTACCATCAGGAAGGATACAGCTTGGCTCACATCCAGCAAATCGGGTACGATTCCGCCGCGGGTCAATTGAACGTAAAGATAAACGAGGGGATCGTATCCCGAATCGAGCTTTCCGGAAACAAACGCACCCGGAACTGGATGGTTATGAGGAATTTTCCTCAAAAATCAGGCCAGCCCTTCAACTCTACCAAGGTCATGTCGGGACTGTCCAACATATATAACACCGGGCTTTTCGAAAAGGTGAATTTCTCCACTTATCCAAAGGAAGAGGGAATGGTGCTGCAGTTGAAAGTGAAAGAGCAGAAGTTCGATATCGTCAGAATCGGAGCGCATTATAATGACGAGTACCGGGCCGAGGGATTTATCCAGCTGGTGGATGCCAATGTTTTTGGAGTGGGGAACGAAGTGTATACCCATTTTCAATACGGGGACAGAAGACAGGTCTACCGGCTCAACTTCAAAGCGGATCGCATCTTCAAAACTTACCTGACCTACAAGCTGAACATATTCTATCGACAGGACGAAAGAAAGCTTTTTGAAAAACATCGTACCACCGGGGATTTCAAACAAAGTGGAGTCGGCGCTTTTTTCTCTTTGGGACAGCACCTCTTCAAACTGGGCACCATTTCGGTGGAAGCCAGGGCAGAGAACGTAAAAATCACAGATGGGATTTTCAAAGACAAATATAACATTCGCAGCCTTACCCTGAGGTCTTTGGTGGACACCTTCGACAAATATTCCTTTCCCTCCCGAGGCAAATATCACCACCTTTACCTGGAGATGGCAGGGGATATCCTGGGCGGGGATTTGGTCTACCGCAAGGCGTATACTTCGCTGGAATCGTATTTCCCTTTGCACAAAAGAGTCAATTTCCATCCCAAGGTGGCGATAGGGGTTTCGGATGGCACCGTTCCGATAAGCGAGAAATTCACCCTGGGGGGGAGTGACAACTTTTACGGTCTTTTCTCCGAAGAGCTGAAAGGGGACAAGATGCTTTTGGGGAGTCTGGGATTGAGGTTCAAATTCTTTCAACGGTTGTATTGGACGCTCCGGTACGATACCGGCAAGGTGTGGACCACCTTGGAAAGCATCAAGTTAAAGAAATTGATCCATGCATTCGGCTCGAGTTTGGCCATCGACACCCCCATAGGTCCGGTGGAGTTTGCTTATGGGGTAGCAACAGTTTCAGCCAGCCCGAAAGCAGCAGAATGGGACAAGTTCTATTTTAATCTGGGATTTGATTTTTAGATAAGTTCTGGTATCTTCGGTTCTTTTATTCCCCATCTGCTTGAAACCTTAACGTACAAATATCGTAAAATATATTAGTTGGAAAAGAGGCGCAAAATATGTACTCTTCGTTTATTAATCAAAATTCAGGAGAATTCCGGACATGAAGAAGAAAATTATCCTAGCAGCCATTGTGGTGGTGGCAGTGGTGGTGGCGGTGTTTGCCCTAAAGGGATCGGGGAATAAGGTCGTGGGTAACAACTCGGTCAAGGTCGAAAAGGGTAGGATCGTAGACAAGGCGCTGGCTATCGGAAGGATCGAGCCTAAAAACCAGATTTCGGTCAAATCGAAGATATCCGGTCTCGTGAGAACGGTATACGTGGAGATGGGGGACTCGGTGAAAAAAGGCGATCCGCTGGTGGAGATCAATCCCGATCCCACCCCTTTGGAATATGCCGAAGCCAAAAGACAGGTGGAGATCGACTCGGTGAATTTCGAGAATCAAAATAAGGATTTCCTAAGGACCAAGGAGCTTTTGGAGAAGAAGCTTATCTCCCAGCAGGAGTTCGATCAAGCCTCCCGAAGTTCGGGCGAGGCCGAGCTCAGACTGAAGCTCTCCGAAGAGAGATTGTCTTTGATCGAGCGGGGGAAGACCAATATCGCCGGCAGAAGCATCGAATCGATCATCCGCTCCCCCATTGCCGGCACGATTCTGGAAAGAAAGATAAACGTGGGAGACCCGGTGGTCCCTTTGACCTCGTATCAGGCAGGAACCGAGCTTTTCACGCTGGCTTACATGGACGAGCTGATCTTCAAGGGGACGGTGGACGAGATCGACGTGGGTAAGCTCAAAGAGGGGATGCCCGCCATTTTGAAGGTCGGCGCGCTGCCCAATGATACCATAAAAGGGGTCTTGTACAAGATCTCTCCCAAAGCCAGGAAAGAGGAGAATTCCACCCTGTTTGACGTGGAGATCAAAATAGTCCTAAGGGGTCCCTCCGTTTTAAGGGCGGGATACTCGGCCAATGCGGATCTGATTATAAGCCAGAAGGATGATATTCTGGTGATACCGGAGAGATTGGTGGAGTTTGTGGAGGATACCGCTTTTGTCCAGCTAAAAGATCCTGCCGGCAGCATCGAGAAAAAGGCGATAAAGACCGGGCTTTCCGATGGTTTGAACATCGAGGTGACCGAGGGATTAAAAGAAGGTGATCTTCTGGCAGAGAAACCGCCGAAGGAGATTAAGTAAGAAGATAATAACCGAATTCGGATGGGGTTGCGGTTACGTATCGGCCATCGAAATTAGTATACCGTCATCGTCTTAAAACGAAACCTCAAACGAAAAACGAACATCGATACGTGGCCTTAACCGCAACCGAATGACGATATAGCAATTTAACCCATAGGTTTACCCATGCACTTCTTAATGAACCTGACTCAATTCCTAAGGGACATGCGTGCCCAGAAATTGAGAACCTTTCTCACCATTTTCGGGATCATCTGGGGGACTGCGGCAGTAGTTCTGCTTTTGGCTTTCGGTAAGGGTTTGCATGCCCAGAACCAGAAGAGCATGCACGGTCTGGGGGAGAGCATCGTGATTATGTGGGGGGGAAGAACCAGTAAACCCTATATGGGCTTTAATAGAGGAAGAGGCATACCTCTCAGAGAAGAGGATGCCCTTTTGATAAAGAAAGAGATCAAGCAGATGGATGGAGTGAGCCCGGAGTATTCCCAGTGGAGCACCCACATGAAATACAAAAAGAATGCGGTGACCCAGAACATGGTGGGAATCTATCCGGTGTTCGGAGAAATGCGTAGCATATACCCGGAGCTGGGGGGGCGTTTCATCAACCCGGTCGATTTGGAAAAAAGAAAAAGGGTGGTTTTCATCGGAAATCAGTTGAAGGAGGATCTGTTTGGAAAAGAGGAAGCCATCGGGAAATACATTATCATAGACAACGTGCCTTTTCTGGTGGTGGGGGTGATGAAAAAGAAGTCGCAGGATTCCAGCTACAGCGGTCGGGACGAGAACAAAGCTTTTATACCGGCTTCCACCTTTGCTGCCATGTACGGCTACCGGTACGTCAGCAACATCATATTTAAACCTAAAAATCCCAAAGAGACCGAGCAGGTGAAAAGCCAGGTGTACAAAGTGCTGGGGAAGAAATACAAGTTCGATCCGGAAGACAAAGAGGCGCTGATGATGTGGGATACCACCGAGATGGACAAATTCCTGGGCAATTTCTTCATCGCCTTCCGGGCCTTTCTGGTGGTGATCGGAACCTTCACCCTGATCGTGGGCGGGATCGGTGTGTCCAACATCATGAACGTGGTGGTGGAGGAGAGGACCAAGGAGATCGGGATAAAGATGTCTTTGGGAGCCAAGAAAAGACACGTTCTGTCGCAGTTTATATTCGAAACCTTCGTGATAACGTTTTTTGGAGGGATCATCGGATTCATGTTCTCTTGGGCCGTGGTGAAGATATTCCCTCTTTTCAAGCTGCAGGAATACATGGGGACTCCCACCATCACCCCCATGGCGGTTTTGATTGCCGTGGGAGTTTTGGGAACGGTGGGCTTAATCTCCGGTTATTTCCCGGCCAAACGAGCGGCAAATTTGAATCCGGTGCAGGCGCTGAAATTATAGCATCCAGTGACCAGGATTCAGGTTACGGATGTTGACCATATGATTTCATAGCGCGTAGCCGAGCCTTCATGGCTCGGGAAGTTAGGAAATGGCGAAACTCGCATCCAACTTTGTCATATGTGAATCGAAATAAAAAAGATCGAACCTCGACACCCGATTCACGATAAACGATACGAGCATCGCAACCGTTAACCGAGCTTCGAGCAGTCAAAAGCGCGTAACCGAGCCTTTACGGCTCGGGAAGTTAAAAAATAGCGAAACTCACATAGAAATTCGTCATATGTGAATCGAAATTAAAAAAAATCGAATGTCGACAATCGACCCTCGATAAACGATACGAGCATCGCAACCGTTAACCGAGCTTCGAGCAGTCAGAAACGCGTAGTCGAGCCTTCACGGCTCGGCATATTGAAAAGAGAGATAATCTCATGCAGGGACTTCTGATTTTTAGGTTGTTCTTAAGAGACTTAAAGAAGCAACGAAAGAGGATAACTCTAACCATCATGGCCATTGCCTGGGGGACCATATCCATTATTCTGCTTTTATCTTTTGGGGAGGGGGTAAAAAGAGGACTGATGAAAGCCCAGCACGGCATGGGGCAGGACCTGGTGGTGATGTGGGGGGGACAGACCTCCATCCCCTATCAGGGTCTGGGAAAGGGCCGAAGGATCTTCTTTTTGGATGAAGACGTGGAGCTTTTAAAAAAGAAAGTGCTGGAGATCGAAGCTGTAAGCGGCGAATACGCCAGATGGGGGGTGTCGTTGACTTATAAGAAGAACACCGTATCGGAGCACGTCACCGGAGTATATCCCTCCTTTGTGGATATGAGGGCACACTACTCTCAGCTGGGCGGCAGATTCATCAACGATCTGGACATGGAACAAAAAAGAAGGGTGATCTTTTTGGGCAACAAGCTGAAAGAACGGCTCTTCGGAATGGAGGATGCGGTGGGGAAAACCATCATCCTGAACAATATCCCCTTTACCGTGATCGGGGTGATGATCGAAAAAATACAGATGGGGATGTACGGCGGTCCGGATGCGGATAAAGCCACCATTCCCGCCGCCACCTTCAAAGCCATATTCGGTAACAAGTATTTAAACAACGTCGTCTATAAGCCGAGGGACGTTTCTCAGATCGAAGAGGTGAAAAAGAAGGTGGCCGAGGTTATGGGGGCAAAATACAGATTCGATCCCAACGACAAATCGGCTCTTTGGCTTTGGGACGTGATAGAGGGGCAGAAGGTTTTCGGAAAGGTCATACTCGGTTTTCACATATTCTTGGGTATCATCGGGGGGATGACCCTTTTGATTGCCGGGGTGGGTGTGGCAAACATCATGTACGTGGCGGTCAAGGAGAGAACCAGGGAGATCGGGATCAAGATGGCTTTGGGGGCAAAACGTTTCCAGATCATGAGCCAGTTTCTTCTCGAATCCATACTCATCGCCATTTTGGGCGGGATAATCGGGGTGGTCATCTCGGTGATAATCGTTAAGATCTGGGGCGCCATCCCCATGAAGGCCGAGTGGATGCAGTGGCTGGGCAAGCCGACCATCTCCTGGCAGATCGCCATGATAACCGCGGTGATACTGGGGGCGATAGGGATACTGGCGGGGATCTTCCCCTCCCGTAAAGCCGCCAGCGTGAATCCGGTGGAGTCGCTGAGATACGAATAATGTTCATTGGGTTTTCGGAGTGCAAAGCTTGTTGGAGCGAAGCGTAAATCCCGCCCAGACAGGCAGTTGTCTCGGCGCGTAGCGGGACTTTTGCGATATTATGATGTACATAGAGGAGGGCATTTAGCCCTGCGAATAGATGCGTAGCCGAGCCTTCACGGCTCGGGAAGTTAGAAAATGGTGAAACTCACATCCAACTTAGTCATAGGTGAATCAAAACTAAAAATCAAACATCGACAACCGATTTTCGATAAACGATACGAGTATCGCTACCGATAACCGAACTTCGAGCATTAAAAGAAGCGTAGCCGAGCCTTCACGGCTCGGCAAAAGTCAAGGGAAGTTAAAGATTCAGGATTGAATAGAGACGAGGTTAATCTGATGATCAGCATGCGAAACATTCGAAAAGTCTATTCCACCGGCAAAGTAGAGGTGGAAGCTTTGAAAAGGATAGATCTGGAGATAGGTGAAAATGAGTTCGTATCCATCATGGGGCCATCCGGTTCCGGGAAATCTACCTTAATGAACTTAATGGGTTGTCTGGATACCCCCTCCTCCGGGGAGTATTTCCTGGATGGTCAAAAAGTGGAAAATCTAAATCCCAACCAGCTGGCGGAAATCCGGAACCAAAAGGTCGGATTTGTATTTCAAAGTTTCAACTTACTGCCCTATGCTACTGCCATTGAAAACGTGGAGATGCCATTGATCTTCGCCGGTGTAACCTCCAGAAAAAGAAGGAAAAGAGCAGAGGACCTTTTGGAGAAGGTGGGATTAAAAGAAAGAGGGGAGCATAAGCCCACCGAGCTTTCCGGGGGGGAGATGCAAAGAGTAGCCATTGCCCGATCATTAGCCAACCAGCCCCGGCTGATCTTAGCGGACGAGCCGACCGGTAATTTGGATTCTGCCTCGGGCGGCGAGATAATCCGCCTGTTTAACGAGCTGGCTCAGCAGGGACATACCATCGTAGTCATCACCCATGACACCGAGATATCCCGCAGGACCCAGCGCATCATCAAGCTTAGAGACGGATTGATAGTGGATGGACAGTAATCTGTCCCCCAACCCATCTTCCTAGAAACCAGTGTTGGGAATCCGGAGTCCAGAAAATCATAGATCATCAAACGGAAAAGGAGTATTATTGAGATTGTAAGTATTTCATACTTTCGATTCCAGAGATTGCTATCTTCCTATTTTGCTCTCCAAGACAAGCATTGTCGAAAATTACCAGGCTATTTTTCTTGTACTAAACTCACTATATCAAAAGCTCAAGGAATTTGTTAACATTTTGTAAAACAAACACTTGAATCCTTAACTCCTCGAATCCCTTTTAGCAACTTTTTCATTGAAGAACCAAACCTAAAGATTCAAACTCTTCCTTGACAAATCTCAAGTTTGTTGTATCTTATTATTAGATTAAAAGGGCTGTAATTTAAAAAGAAACAAAAGATGAAATCTCACTTTTAACCCAGGGAGGTGTAAACTACCCCATCACAAACAGGCACAACGCTTTATCGACTTAGCGATGAGATTATGTGTTATCCGAACCTTTTACCCATCTACGGAGGTTTGTAATGAGCAAATCGTTAAATTTTTCAACCATCTTAAAAATCACTTCGATTGCAGTACTGTTCCTAATTGGATTTCTTTTTTGCTCCGGTTTTGATCTACGGGCAGGGGAGATTGAGAAGAACTTCGACGATTATTTAAAAACTTTATCACCGGACGACTATGTCTCTGCCATCGTGATCATGACCGATCAGGCGGACATCAAGTCTTTGAATGCAGAGCTGAAAGAGGAAAAAGCAACCCGGCAGGACCGTCACCGGCAGGTGGTTTCGACCCTTATGTCTGCCGCTTCCCGATCCCAGGGGGAAATAACCAACTATCTGAGCTCAAAGAAAAGCGATGGATTGGTCAGAGGATTCACCCCCTATTGGATCATGAACCTGATGGTGATCGAAGCCAAGCGGAGCGAGATAGAAAGGATAGCAGCCCGGTCGGACGTGGATTGGATTGAAGATAATTTCAAGGTCAGTTTGATAGAACCGGTAGGAAAGAGGGACTTAAGTGAATCATCCAAGGGAATCGGCGTAACCCCGGGTTTGAGAGCGATCAATGCCCCCCGTGTCTGGCACGAGCTGGGTTATACCGGGCTGGGAAGATTGCTGGGCAATATCGACACCGGAGTGGACGGAACGCATCCCGCTCTATCCGGCAGATGGAGAGGAAACCACGAGCCCTGGCAGGAATGCTGGAGAGATGCTGTCGGCTTCGGGGATACCACCCCCCACGACTATTACGGCCACGGCACCCATGTGATGGGAACCATGACCGGTCTGGGTGTAGCCACCGGTGATACTATCGGCGTAGCCTGGCAGGCGGAATGGATCGCCGACAACGCCATCAACCAGAGCGTTGGTGCGGCGTTCGATAACGACATCCTGGATGCTTTTCAGTGGATGTCGGACCCGGATGGAATTCCCGGAACCATCGATGACGTGCCGGACGTGGTGCAAAATTCATGGGGTAGCGATCATCGTTTCTCCGGGTATGTAGAGTGTGACTACCGTTGGCAAACGGTCATAGAAACCTGTGAGGCAGCGGGAGTGGTAGTGACGTTTTCTGCGGGAAACGAAGGACCAAGCTCTGCTACCCACCGGTCCCCCGCCACTATATGTAATACCCCGGTTACCAATTTCTCCATAGGAGCGATTGATGCCACCCATTATGTTTTTCCCTATCCTATAGCAGA
>JBDROD010000151.1:0-3009 GCA_043810415.1 Candidatus Zixiibacteriota bacterium
TCTAAGAGAGACAGTCCTGATTCCAGATATGGTTCAATCTGCTTTTTCAGACGGTGCAGGTAGCGGGACTGGTTCTCTCCGGGTTCGAAATCGTTTTTGTGTATCCACCCTTCTTCGTTTCCATAAGCTGCCCAGGTCAATTTAACCAGATACTTAAAACTCTTAGCCGGCAGGATAACTTTCCTTCCGTTCACCAAAACCAGAAACTTGTCTTTAACCGGCGTTCCATCGATCACCAAAGAGAAGTTATCTTCTAAAGAAGCGTCAGTCTTCTGCCATAACCGTTGTTTCCCTTTATTCTTTTGATTTTTTCTTTTGGCGGATTCCGATTTTTCCTCTACTGTTTCCTTAAGCTTCTGCGCTACCGTAGCAGGGATTATTTTTGCTAAATCCTCGATCTTCGTTTCGCGGATCGATTTTAAACTGCAGTAACCTTTTCGGACCAATGCCCAGATATAATCCCGGCCCAAACCCGATACCCTTAACCGGGCAAACTTGATCCCCAAATCGTCCGTTCCGAAATTCACCTTCAACGAGAGCCGCTTTAAAAAGAAAGCGATGCTGCGGTCTTTGTTCAACACTTTTGCCATTCCACCGGCTGCATCCAAAAGCCAGCTTACTTGTTTGCCAATCTGTTCAATCTGACCTGACCGGCAGAGATATCTATTCTCCAGATCGATAGTGGACCGGGAGGTGATCCATTCGGACAAAACAAAAGCTATCTTCAATCTCTTATTCTCTGCTGGTGAGAAACCGGTATCCCTTGCCAAGAGGGTTTTAATCTCTTCACCGGATGCCGGTTTATCCTGATATCTTTCAATCAGGGTTTTTTCATATATCCGGTTCTGTTCTTCCAGGAAATTAACGCTGATATAAATCTCTTCCCCGTCCTGCGTATTCAAGACCGAATAAAACCAGCTGAAAGGATCGTAATCTGCAGGATTCTCAAGTTTCCTCTTTAGGGCGAGTCCGGTTTTTACGGTGATCCCCTTAAAAGCACATAAGCTCCCTATCCGGGTAGGGGAGAGGATCTCTTCGTTTTTTGAAAGAACGTTCATTTGCATAAGCTCTTCTGTTTTTTCCTTGACCATATTCTCGTTGGTTATGATTAATTCTCCACCCAAGCTATTTGACAGGATGCTCTTCAATCTGTCCTGAGTTTTCCCCGCTCCGGAAGCGACCAGATCCAAAATAACATCATCCAGATTTTCAGCAGAAAGCGATGAGGTGATCTTTTCCTCCTCCCCCTCGATATAACCTTCCCACAGGGAATCGAACTGAAATTGATTCTGGGCGATAATCACCGATCTGCCGAACTGGTTTTCCAGCCCGAACCGTCCCGCCCGCCCGGACATATTCTCGTACTCGCTCCAGCTCAAAGGGGACATCACCGCCTTACCGGAATACTCCCCCACCTCGTATTTCTGCGTCTCGATAAAAACCGTTTTAGCGGGGAGATTGATCCCCAGGGAGAGAGTGGTGGTGGAGAAGATGACCCGGATATCCCCTTGTAAGTAGAAATGTTCGATTACTCTCCTCTCGTCGAAGGTCAAATCCGCATTATGGAAAGCCACCCCCTTTTCCAGACATTTGACCAGTTTTTCCCTAAGGGTGGTGTTCTCCAGCTCCGACAGCTCCTGGATTGCCTCGGTGCCGGGGTTGCCGTGAGTCTGCTCCGAGAAGAGGAGGGCGCAGTCTTCACAGTTCTTTTTGCTTTTCAGGAATACCAGCACCTGCTCTTTTTCTTCCAGAAGCTGATTGAGGTTGGCGAAGAGAATCAGGTGAGGCTCCTCCGATTCCAATCCCACCAGCTTTTGGCTTCCCTCTTCGCCGGAGTTATGCTTTCGGAAGCGGAATTCCCCGTTCAAGAGCACACCCTGCAGAAGCTCCACCGGCCTGTTTTTTTCCAAAAGAAGCTGACAGCCCAGCCAGGATGAGAGCTGTTCCGGGTCTTTCAAAACCGCAGAGAGACCAAGAATCTGCGGAGAGTATTTGGAGCTTTTGATCTTGGTCAAAACCAGCTCCAGAGTCGCTCCACGTGAAGGATCGCCGATCATCTGCAGCTCATCCACCACCACCAGGTTGATCGAATTCAAGACGTCCAGATTTTTGACCAAAAGCTGGTTGAATTTTTCATAGATCATGATCGCCAGGTCGAAATCGCCTCTCTCTATTTTCCTGTCGTCCTCCTGCCGATCCCGGGTGGAGACAGTTACCCGGATGCCCAAGGGGGAGTATTTCCTGCAGAAATCGGTGTACTTTTCCTCTGCCACGGCTTTCAACGGTACCAAGAAGACGACCTTTTTCCTTTTGAACAGGTTCACCGCTGCCGCCATCTCGCCGCAGAAAGTTTTGCCAGAGGAGGTGGGAGCTGCGATGATCAGACTTTTACCATTCAACAAGTCGTGTTTGACAACCGCCGCTGCCTGCAACGGTAAAAGCTCATTACCCTGGGTTTTCTTCCAGCTTTCGATTATCGAATCGGGTATCCCGTATCTTATAAGCTTATCGATCCTCATTTTTAGCCCTCCAGTTTAGTGCGGTTCGTAGTTCGTGGTTCGCAGTTCATGGTTTAAACCTTTAACCATGAATCAAGAACAGCGGATCAGTAGTCATTTTGCTATCTTCTTGAGTAAAATACTGCTCATTTGTGCACTTGTCAAGAGAAAAATGAATTTAGGCAAATTTTATTTGCGTCGTATCCAAACCATTTAACCATATGAATATCTTGCGCTTCCGTAATTAATAAGAAAAGAGACATTCATCTATTAAGTTAGAACGAGGCTTTACAGTAATATTTCTTCAAGCAAGCTCTACAGTTGCAATCAGAAATCATTATTAGTTGCCGATTCAAATAATCGAGTTTTAATTCCTTTTTGTAATGACCAAATACATATCGGACACCCAAGAGGGTGAAGTGGAATGTAGATTAAGATGAGTTTAGTTTCAAGTTTAATTTTTGGATGGGAGTCATTTTATCGATACCTGCATGAGGTCTTTTGTGGTTGT
>JBDROD010000152.1:0-2331 GCA_043810415.1 Candidatus Zixiibacteriota bacterium
CTTGTGCCACCGCATATTTTGGAGGTATTGATACGAGAATATGGGCATGGTCGGGCATAAGGTGCCCTTCCCATACTTTACTCTCTTTCTGTTGTGCTAAATCTCGAATCACTTCACCCAAATATTTTCCATAGTTATCGTCATAGCACCTCCGGCAAAACCGGAGGCTTGAAAAACGTGAACCGCTCAAAGCGGATTTTAAAACCATGAGCCACCCAAGGTGGCTTTATTCAAAAAGTTTCAGTTGATCGATTCTCTTATCTTCTTGCTCTTGGTGCTTTATGTATTCCTTTATTTCTTCATCATCTCTACCACATGTTGATACAAAGTATCCTCTGGCCCAAAATCTTTCTCCTGTAAAATTCTTTCTGCGGTTACCAAAATTCCTTGCAACATATATTGCGCTTTTCCCTTTGATGTATCCAACTACTTGTGCCACCGCATATTTTGGAGGTATTGATACGAGAATATGGGCATGGTCGGGCATAAGGTGCCCTTCCCATACTTTACTCTCTTTCTGTTGTGCTAAATCTCGAATCACTTCACCCAAATATTTTCTCAATTGGCCGTATAATACCTTCTTGCGATATTTTGGTATCCAGACTATGTGGTACTTGCAATCCCATTTCGTATGTTTTAAACTTTGTATGCTTTCCATTGAAAACCTCCTTTCAGTTAACTTTGAGCGGTTCACTGAGTTAGGAGGTTTTCTTATATTTCAGGATCTGTCAAACTTTAGGAGTCCCCCGGCAAAGCCGGGGGTTTACTCATGATTATTAGTTGTTCAAGCTCGGCTTCCTCCTTGGAGAGCTCAGCTTTCGTTCTATCCAGTCTATGAATTCGCGAAAAACCGGTAAAAATCGGTAGGTCAATCGTCATACCTGCCGTCCACTCCTCATCCCGGGGCAAAAACCCCGAATCTCGCCACCCATATCCTCCTTCTGCTTTCAATTTTGGGCCAAATGCGCTCTTTGCACTGTCAACGCTGCTGCGCGCGGCAGCGAGACGCTGAAGCGTCGCCTTAAGCTCTGGCCGGGTGTGGACAGCCTGATCAAAAGATGTGGAGATATCAACACCCTCAGGTGATGTTATCTCTCCTGGCTTGGCTTCAATCTCTATCATCATCTCGACCGGTAGTCCCATTGAAGTATTGAGATCCCCCCTGGATACCCGCACCAGATTTTCTGCCTTCACCAGTGTCAGTTTGGCATTTGCCACCTCAACCTCAGTTCGGATCACATCTGCCTGGGGAACAGCACCAGCAGCTTTACGCTCTTTTGCCAGGCGCAGGTGGTTTTCCGCCCTCGCCAGGTTCTCGTCTGCCACCAATCGCGTTTCAGTAGCTGCCACAAAACCGTAGTAGGCCTGATGAACATTAAGCACCATATCCTGACGAATGCTTACAGCATCCTCTTCTGCCATTCCTTCTCGGGCAAGGGCAGATCGCAGTTGCGCTTGGCGTTCGCCGCTGTCAAAAAGAGTGAAACGGGCCTTGAGTCCGGCAATCCAGTCATCAGTCGGGCCAATGACAGTTGGAATTTGAGTGTTCGGCGGCCCAAGGCCACTGGGAAGAAATGCGTGTTTCTGCCAGCGGCTGTATCCGGCATTGAACCCCAGCTCAGGATAGTACGGAGCCCGCGCCTCCCCGGTTGCTTCTTTCGCCGCCATAACCCCCGCCTGAGCGGCTCGGTTCATAGGATTATGGTCAAGGGCTATCTGGACGCAAGCTTCCATAGTCAATGGTTTTTCGTGAACGTTGTTGGTTACACGTTCACCACTACCACCTATGATGGATTCGGCATTAGGGGCAGGTTCAGGTTTTGTACCTATTACGTCCCGGGGAAGGTAAGGCTCGATGTTCGGCACCTCGGGCTTGGCAAAATTGGCGCAGGCCACAAGAATAAAGCCCAAAAGCAGTAATACACTCCATCTCAGTCTATGCAAATGGTCACGCACGTCAGCCTCCTTTGGCAATCAGGCCAGAGTTTTATTAAATCTTCGAGATGCCAGCCATAAGGTGATAAAACCCATCGCTGTTAGTGCCATCATCTGGGGCCAGAGAATGTCCGGGCCTACGCCTTTAAGGAAGATACCACGAACAATCACAAGAAAGTAGCGCATGGGATTCAGATACGTGAGCCACTGGACGAGTACTGGCATGTTGGCAATGGGAAACATGAGTCCCGACAGAAGGATCGCTGGCATGAAAAAAAAGAATGTGGTCATCATCGCCTGTTGCTGGGTTTGGCTGACCGTGGAAATCAGAAGACCCACACCCAGCGTTGTCATCAAGTAAAGGGCGATGGTGAAGAAAAGCAGTAACAGACTACC
>JBDROD010000153.1:0-6701 GCA_043810415.1 Candidatus Zixiibacteriota bacterium
GTATTTGAGAAAACAATAAAGCTTTTAAAAGGCCAGAAAAAGATGATGATTTTGAAAGATCCGATCTCATTGGGTGGAGACTTTTAGATTCTTGGATTGGTTTGGATTTTTTGTTCAAGCTTCAATCATATATTAATCTCACAACTAATCATGTGAGAGAAACCTCTTTTCCCCTCATTCAATAGTCTAATTGCACGGATCTACAATCCCAGCAGATGCTGAAAATAATCCCGCATGAAGGTGAATCTTTCGATTAATAAGGAAACTCTTCCCATCACCGTCAAACCGAATCCCGCACCAAAACCGACCATCAGAGTCCAGATGCCGACTTTGGCTAATCCACCAAATACTCCGGTGTGTTCCTTAGAAAAGAAGAAATAGACCAACGCACACAGAACTCCGGCGGCGACGAGCAGATTATTGAAAAGCGCCATACTGGTAAACCCCATAGGTTGCATGGTGGCATTCATGGGTACCAGGATAAGTGCCTGCATAGCGACAGGAATTGCCACACCCATACCTATTCCCATATAGGCAGCGATGGGATAGCGCGATATCCAGGAGCGTTTCCGGGAGAACCTGGTCCACATTAAAATACCCAGAACTGTAGGCAAGAGGTAATAGAGCTTATGCTCGTGAACTACGGGAACCCAAACCTTGGGTATGAACGAATTGTAGTAGAGAATAATGGCAAAATATCCGGCGGATACACCCACCACCAAATGCTCGGCAAGTTTGTAAAAAGGATTATCTTTATATAGAATGGAGAAGATACATAGTGTCAAAAACGCTGCTAATCCGTTCCAAAGAATCTCACCTATTCCCATCTTATTTCCTCCGTTTATGCTCTGGGTTAGATCTTCTTTCGTCTAGACATAAAGAATCCAATGTTCCCGATTATGATGAACAGAATAACCACTATATGGGTTATAGTTTGAACTTTCATTCCCCCGCTGGCAATCCTTTCCTTAGATTTGGCTAGTATCTCGTACTCCGCGGCGCCTTTCAATCCCCCCAGCAGCCCGAATATCTGCTTGGATTGAATATACGGGTAATAATCTGCTGCCATGACCCCGGTTACTCCCAATGCCACTTCCGCTTTGTAACGGCCATTGGCATTCTGTATCCACGCATCCGCCACCCAACCCGCTTCAAAGGCGATGATCGCTTTCATATCATCATAGTTGCGCACTCCCTGCATAATGGGCATGGAATCTACCATGGTTCCATAATAGTCCATGGGAAATGAGATCCTGAAGTTCTGTCCCATAGATAGAATCACCAAACCGGGATAAGGTTTGTAACCCAAATAGACATAATCTACACCATTTTTCTTATTAAACTCCTTGGATAACCTGGACACCAATTGCTCTGCCATACCGGGTGCATTCTGGGACAAGGTCACAAAGAAGAGTTTGATCCCCTTGGCAAAACATTGCCGGCAGATGGTCAGAGCCATGGGATGAAGCTCTGCCATGGCATTCGGGTCGTAATCAATGGCAATGAGAAGCCGGTCCTCCGGTTTCAAGCCTTCAACAAAGGCATAAACGCTCTTCACCTCCGATGTGGTGTATATCGGAACCTGGAAAGGAACGAAAAGAGGTACCGCCACTGCTAAAGCCATCGCCAGATAGATGTATCTCCGGTCTAAATTCATCAATTTCTCATAAAAAGCCATCTTATTTCCTCCTGATTGATCTGCTGTAAAAATCCGATCACGGGATACTCATGAGCGTCCTGCGTTTGGTTTAATCTTTACCCATATATGATCTTTCTATTCCCAAGACTACTTTCAGGGCGGTGGCAATTCCTCCCAATCCGATCCCCATGGCGATGGCTCTTTTCGCTGCCATGTTTGGAACACTCAATATCCAGCTCGCTACCGTCTGATTAAGACCGGAAATGGAGCCAAGCGGAATTAACCGGAGCATGATCAATATGGCAGTCAGTAAAAGGATGGTGGCAACCAGAGTTCTGGCTCTAAAAGCCCGGTAGGCAGCAGAGGCAATATAGAACGCCAAAAGGGAAAACATGGTGGCTTGAATTGGTGTATAAATATACCAGAACAAGTTCATGAACGGCTTTCCTTCCTCTATTCCGGAGAAAAGTCCCAAAAGGATCATACCAAAAAGACCCACCAAAGTTATGATATTATATCCCCAGGCCGGAGCTTTGGATTGGATCTTCGCCACGCTGACCCGGAACATACTCCATAATCCCAAAGCCATGGCGAAAACACCAACGATGATGATCCAGTCTAAGGCATTCTCATAGACCAGCTCCGAAGCCTCCAGGGGAACGAAATACTGAACCGCCATAAAGAGACCACCGAGGAAAACTATTAGCAACGGAATTTGCCAACGCATATCTTGCTCCTAATCTATAGTTTGATGCGGAAAAGGTTCACAATGAAATCCAGATGGAAACTGGCTGCCAATGCTCCCAAAATCAAGGAGATCATGATAAAGATCTTCCCCCAATCCTGGGCTTTGATCGCCCCCAAAAGCAGAGGCTCCTTCCCCAGGTAAGCAGAGGCAGCATATAGCTCCTCTCCAATCAAAGTATAATCCGTGGCTGCAATAAAGAAGGGGATCTGGGCTACCTGATCGGTTCCGGAGATCTGAATGGACCCGGCGATATTGCCGGTTTCAGCTAAAAGCAGGGATTCCGCATAGAAAACTCCCATATATATGTTGGTGGCGGTTCTTTCCCGGAGCATCAGCCCGTTTACATGTGAGACATAGGCAAATTGCATGGAGGTGACAAAGAAAACCATATCCTCCTTGTAACCCTCGGGTCTGCCCGCTTCATAATACCCTGCTTTTACCGCTTCCTGCGCCACAGTCAAAACCACAGCATCTGCCACCGGAACCATAAGGGGAGTTTGATATTCTGCGGTCTTTTTAGCCACGCGGTTCAAGATGGTAAGGGAAGCGATGGTGCCTAAATCTCCGGCGCTCCCCAAGCCCAAGATATAAAGAATGGGTCGGCCCATCTCCGTCGCTCGACCAATGGCTTCGTCCACCGCATCGATTCCGGCTATGGGACGGACATAGAGCTCCTTCCCCTTTTTAGCCCAATTTATGAATAAAACCACGAAGAACGTGAAAAGTACAGTGGCAATAAAAATCGGAGTTTTACCGGTATGAAACCATTGACCATAAGCATAAGCAGGATCGGAAACTTTCGATTCAGAATAGGTAATATCGCTCCGGGCTCGAATCAGGTAATAGAAATTCTTGTGACTGGGGAAATAATTCTTATCCTCCTTCTCCCGGGCTCCTCTGTCCAAATACTGATTGGTCCCCGCTGCCACCAAGCCCCTAAGCACGAAACCGGTATCGGGATTATCCGATCTCCATATCTCATAGGCCAGGACGTTATTTCTTCCTGCTCCGTCATCCGCCGAAAGTTTCCAGGTTAACATGATGGCATGCCCGTTGTCATTGGGGGCATCTTTGGCTACCACTCCTGCGGGCGGAACCGGCGGCTGAGCCAAGGAATCCGGAGGAGCTTGTGTCTGAACTCCCTCTTGGGCTGAAGAAAAACCTGGGTATAAAAGGAAAAAGGGAAACGAGAGAAGGAAGATAAACCGACCTAAGCATTGGAAGACAAATTTGTTTTTCATCTTGACTCCTTAGAAACTGTCTTTAGGATCTATCCATGGATTAAACGGATTCAACATACGAAATCCGTTTCATCCATTGGCATGAACCGTAAGATTCAAAACCGCTGACTAACTCTTATTTTATCAATTTCAGCCAATCGGTAAAAAGATAATCCATTCTCCCGATGAGTAGGGACATACGGCTCATCACCGTGTATCCAAACATTGCCCCGAAGTTGATCATGAGAAACCACACTCCCACCCGGGCTGCCCCTCCAAAAGCACCTTTATGTTCCTTGGAAAAGAAGAAGTAGATCAATCCAGTAAACGTACCCACCACTATTATTATATTGCCGATGGTGGTACCAAGGTTTCCTCCTACCACCAAAGGTTGGATAGTTCCCACCACCTGTCTGATACCGTTGCTTTCCAGATAACGGGTGAATTGAAGACCGGCGGTGGTTCCCACGATGAAAGCCAAAGACCATCGGGACAGCCATCCGATCTTGGGCACCAGCCGCAGTATCATCAACACCCCAAAAAACCCTCCGATCAGATAGATCCAATGATAATCTATTCTCCCTTTGGTTACCAGCTCGTTGAAGGATAAAGCCAGATTATCCCAGAACTTCGGAATAAAGTATTGCCAGAAGGTGACCACAAACCAGTAACCGGCGGATATTCCTACAAACAGAGCCTCGGAGAATTTGTAAAAAGGGTTGTCCTTATATAAAAAGCTAAAGATGCCCAGAGTCAATATGGCACCGATCCAAATTCCTATAACCTCACCACTCATTTTCTATCTCCAGCTTAAGAGGTTTTCTTTTTCCGCATGGTGAAGAATGCTATGTTGCCTAAAATGATGAAAAAACATATCACCGCATGAGCCACGGCTTGGGAAAACATATAGCTCACTGCTTTGGCCGGTCGTTTGAGGGCAAGCTCGTACTCCGCTCCGCCTTTCATTCCCCCCAGCACTCCGGTTAATTGTCCGGTTTGAACATAAGGATACATGGAAGGGGCTTGAACCGCCGTGTTGCCGGCCGCCAGTTTCACATGGAAGACATCCACCGCATACTGCACCCACTCCTGTGTTCCCGGGTAACCGGCGGATAAATTGAGGATCAAATCGACGTTATCGTAATTTCTTACCCCTTGCATCAAAGGGATCTCAGAAAGCGATGTTCCCTTGGCATCGGCGGGATAAGACTCTTGAAAATCATGACCCATTCGATCGATTACCACCTCGTTACCCGCAGTGAATCCTAAATTGACGTAATCGATTCCATATTGAGGAATTTTAACCGCTTTTTCTTCTTCTTTTAATTCCTTGAAGACTTTATCCAAAGCCATGTTCGCCTGGATAGGACCCTGAGGCCACAATCCCATGATGATCACCTTCAGATTGTTTCGAAAGCAATGCCGGAAGAACGATTCTGCCATGGGTTGAAGCTCGGGCATAGAGCCGGGATCATAATCAAAGGAGATCAAAACCTTGGAGCCCGCCGGGAGGTTTTCGACGGCGTTATATACCCCTTGCACCACCGGAGAAACCGGAATTTCCAAGGATGTTTTAAAAAACAAGGGCACGGAGACGGCTATGATAATAAAGAGGAATATGATCCTTCTATCTATGCTTAAAAGGTTTTCCCAGAAGGTTTTCTTTTCCTGATTGGTTATTTCATCCATCTCTTTCAATTTCCTTATATATAATCAAACCGTGAACTGTATATTCTTTGCTCTATGCTCTTGGCTGTATTCCGTAATCCGCTTTTCTTATTCTCCTCCCGTATAAGTTCTTTCCAATCCCAGTATTACTCTTAAGGCTGAAGAAACCACTCCCAAGGCGATTCCAATCATGATGGCTCTTTGTCCGGCAGTCTGGGGGAAATCCATGATCCAGTCCGCCGACTTTCCTAATGCGTCCCCAAGCCAGTCGGAAAACCAGTATCCGATAGGGACCCGACCCACCATCAAAATAAAGGCTGCCAGCAAAAGCATGGTGGCTTCGATGTTTCTTGCTCGGAAAGCCCGGTAAGAAGCGGAAGCGACAAAAAATGCCAAAAGGGCAAACATGGTAGCAGACAGAGGGTAATACAGATGCATGTAAAGATAATAAAAGGGTGTGCCTGGATCCTGAAAAGACCTTCCACCGGAGAAAAATAAACCGATTATGGTTATCAGTAAAAATCCTAGAATCACCACTAAACCAAAGGGCCAATCATGCTGCTTTTTGTAAAGTTTATCTGCATTGACCCGGATTAAATTCAAAATTCCCAGATAAATGGCAAACGCGGCTATGATAAAGAACCAATCTTCAAATAGATTTTTTAATATGTTGAAAGGGGGAATGAAGTGAGCGATAATCATGGTGATCCCCACGATGGCGGTCAAAATTAAAGGAACCTCTCTTCGCATATTATCTCCTAAAGATTAGCCTCTAAAACCATCTACCTAAATTGGGGAGATTCAGTCCCAATACTGAATTAAGGGTAAGGAACACCACTCCAATTAGGATAACCAAAAGGAATATAAACTTCCCCACATCCTGCCCCTTTAAGCTCCCCAAGAGCTTGGGATCTTTGGAAAGATAAGCCGAAGCTGCAAAAAGCTCCTCTCCGATTAATGTATAATCGCAGGCAGCCACGAAAAAGGGAAGCTGGGTGGGCATGGCGGTCCCGGCAATCTGGATGGCTCCTACCGAGTTGGCGGTCTCGGCTAAGATCAAAGATTCGGCATAGAACTGTCCCATAAGAAAAACCGTGGCTGGTCTTTCTCTTAAGAAAAGCCCATCCAAAGCCGCAGCGTAAGCAAACTGGTCATCGGTGAGGTAGTAAACCATATTATCATTATATGCATCCGGTCTTCCGGCATTGAGATAAGCCTCTTTGACCACTTCTCTACAAGTGACCATAACCAACGATCTGCAGACCGGCACTTCCAGTTTAGCCTCATATTGAGCTGCCAGCTTTGCCACCCTTCCCAAGATGGTGACGCTGGCGATGGTCTGCATGCTGTCCATATCCATGATGCCCGGGATATAAATTATTTTTCTCCCCATCTCGGTTGCCCGCCCCACCGCATCATCCACCGC
>JBDROD010000154.1:0-7094 GCA_043810415.1 Candidatus Zixiibacteriota bacterium
GGTGGCAAGCGCATGCTCCAAAACCGAATGATGACCCTTTTGAATGACCTTCTTTATCAGTTCCGCAGTTGATGACGGTGGATTATACCGGTGGAAACTCAGATAACAGGTCCGACAGGCGCGCTCGATCACGTCCTCGGCATGAGGGGTGATGGACATAAGCTCGACTGAGAAGTCCACTGTCGACAGTCCGCCGCTATGCTCCATATGGTGCATAGCACCGTCCGCCGCTAAAGCTTTTTTTCTTGACCCTTGACCCTTGGTTCTTAGTTTTCTGGTTTTAGGTTCAGGCATTTTTATCCTCCAAGAATTTATCTCTTAACGAAAAAATCCCCCCTCCCAAACTCACACGAAAATCCAATCAAACCTGGTGCTCCAGCTGCTTGATGCGGAATATCTATGTCAATTTATTGGATTGTCCAGTTGGGGGAAGATCTTAATTTCTCCCCTCCATAAATCAAAATCTTCCCAGGTTTAACGTTAAGAAATTCATCTCCCCTTGTCAAGTAAAAAATCAAAAATATCACAATATATTGTATAACAACATCATCCAACATCAAAATATAGATGGTCGCAGATTTAGGCGAAAAGATGGATTGGTTAGATATATAAGAAACTCTCCAAGATCCGCAGGTGGGGTTCTCCCGCATTTGGCGGGATCTGCCTATGGCATGACCAGCCCCGTTAACATCAGGCGGGCAAGGGTGCCCGCCCTACGTATTTATTAGGGAAAAGAGGGGATAAAGGGAAGATTATAAAAAATCATATTGGGTCGAGCCTTCGATGAACTCAGGATGGTTAGCCAAAGCTAACCATGAATCGAACTACTACGAATATTCTTCCAACGAAAACTGACCATCACGCAGCGAGCCATACGTAAAATGCAAAAACCAGTCTCCCAGGTTGATATACACTCCGTTGCCCGAATTCTTGATAACGGGAACGTGCGTGTGAGCCAGGATCACTGCATCGAAACCTTGGGTTAGTTTCTCCGCCGCGAAGTTTTCGTATTCCTGCAAGAAGGCGGTATCTCTCTTCTGCACCCAACTCCGGCTTCGGCGCGAGACAAATTTTGCCAGAGGATAGCTTAAATCGGGAGGAATCTGCCGGTAGAGAAAAATGTTCACCCGGTTGCGCAGTATCCTTTTCAATATCCGGTAGCCCCAATCTTTTTTTGCCAAACCGTCCCCATGAGAAATAAGAATTCTTTTCCCCTGATGAACCGCTTCGATAGAGTCTTTGAAGATGGGAATACCCAGATGTGTCGGGAGGAAATCACCCAGCCAGAAATCGTGATTGCCCACCAGATATATTACCTTTACCCCGCTATCCACCAACTCCTTCAGCTTGGTCAGAATTTTAAAATAACCTTTAGGGATGGCATTTTTGTATTCAAACCAGAACTCGAACATGTCCCCGACCAGATACAAATACTCCCCATCCTCTTTTATCCTGCCTAAGAGAGACAAAAGTTTTTGTTCTTTTATCTTATCTTTCGATTCCTCCTCTCCTCCCAGATGAGCATCGGAGAGGAAATAGACGGCTTTGGACATGTGCGGAAGATTGTGGTTTATCGGGAAAAAGTCAAGAAAATAACGTCGCACATGAAAAGGCGACGCTACGTAATACCCAATCCTCTATTTGAGGATGAGAGAAAGCAGCAGCAGTCGAACACCGTGTCGGACTAAACAATCATTCCGTTTACACATAGTTTCCCAACCTGATGGAAAAACGCTATCGATTGTCGGATCGGGGGGAATAAATTGCTGCCACGAAAGGATGACACAAGTCTAAAACTAGCTTCTTTGCGATTCTATCTGAGACCTGAAAGTAAACGCTCTACTTTTACCATAATATTACGTAATAACAAGTAACACAATGGATTGATCTTTTTCGAATTGAATTTTTACCACGGTTCAAAACTTTCATTAACTCTTTTGCATTTCTTACCGAACTTAATATTACCTATGAATCGAATCAAATTTATGAAAATTCCGAGTAGAAAGATCAGTCTGATAGCGGCTGCTCTATTAATTCTCTCTTTATTCTTAGAATTCGGCTGTGGAAAGAAGGGTTTTCAAATTCAGCATGAATATCCGAATCCTTATATCACATTCGATGGCATGTCGCTATCTGGTTTTGTAGATACCAGTCAATGGACCTTAGGCGGCATTTCCGCACAAAAGGACAGAGACAGTTTGATATTTCATCAAGGGAGGTATAGTCTTAAGTTAACTTCAATAGATGGCAATGTAGCCTTTGCCTATAGATACATCAAACCCAAAATGCTCAATACGGCCAGGAATTTTTCTCTTTGGGTTTATGTTCATCTCCCTCCCGATCCCTCGGGAGATTTAAGCACCAAGTTGAAATGTATTAGATTAAAGTTCACCTCGTCACCTTCCGGTTGGGAGAACTATATGGGGGTAACCATAGATGACAATGCTCTGGTTTCGGGCTGGAATCATCTGGTAATTGGCAAGTCCAGTTTTGTTGCAAATGAAAAAGAGAGCTGGAGCAACAAGATGGTGGGTCTTAGAGTAGAAGTGGAAAGTGACGGGAAGAAGGATACTGTTGCTGTTTCTTTTGACGAACTGAGATACGATTACAGAGCCAGGGCGAAGTGCGTCATAGCATTCGATGACATTGATACATCTCAATATACTTTAGCTTATCCCGCCATGAAAGACAGGGATATGAAAGGGGTATGCTTTGTGGTATGCAACTGGGTGGGGACTGCAGAAAGATTAGACACAACTAAATTAAAGGTTCTGTATAATAATGGGTGGGATATCTCTAATCATACCATGAATCACCCTCGTAACGGACTCCCCTCCCTCAATAACGATCAAAAGAGGGAGGAGATAAACGGGTGCCGCAGCTGGTTACTTAATCACGGATTCATAAGAGGCTCCGATTTTTTTGCTTATCCCTATGGCAAATATGATTCATCCACAGTGGCAATCGTAAGAGAACAACATACCTTAGCCAGATGCATGGTAATGGGTTTTCATCAACCCAACCTGGACCGGGAGGAGGCGGACATTCTGTACAAACTCAAATACCTATACATAACCTCCGGGGGTGAAGGTTTTCCGCAGGTCACTCCGGAAATGGTCAAGGCTAATATAGATGAGGCAATAGACCAGGGTAAATTGATAGTCCTCGGTTTTCACAGTTTATGCAATTCTCCCAAATGTGGAAAAGGAGTGCAGTATAATTACGACAGTCTTCTGGTCATCCTGGACTATTTGCAGAGCTGGATGAAGGACATAGACGTGGTGACTTTCAGTGACTACTTACAGGGGCTGCCTACATTGATTTCCAGAAGAAGCGAGGTGGCAGATAAAATCCCTGATTTAAGATCACTAATGGGAGGATGTGATTCCTGCTATTCGGTAATTTACCGGGCCAAGGGTTCTGCTTATATGGATAGCATGCAGATAATCGATCCTACCGCTAAATCCGACAGCGTGGTAGGCACCATGATATTTCGTAATAAGAAAAAGTGATTTATGTCTCCGCTCATGTTTTGATGCCTTTTTTAACTCCGCCTGAATTCACCACAAGAATCTTTCCGTTTTTTGTCTTTGGCCTTATAAAATAACGTCGCACATGAAAGTGCGACGCTGCGCAATACTTTATTCTCTATCTGGCGATAAGATCAATCTCAAAACTTAAAAATCGAAACCTTAGCCTGACAACTCAAAACTCGTTGCTTGAAACTAGACTATTTCTTCTTTTCCGGTTCGGGGATATCCTCTTCGATGCCAGCTAATTTCTTGGCCAATTCGACCTTCTCTTCCCAATTGGTATTGGCCCGGATAATCAATTTGGCTCCATCGGGCGAGCCGCCGCCGTGCATGCATCCGGGAACGCCGGCACCGATGGTGCACCACTCGATCAAACGTGCCGCCCGGGTACGTGCTTCTGCAGAGGATTTGGCTTTGAGATACTTTTTCACCAGGTGACCGTATTTCTTGTCGTTGAAATCTATCCAACTGGGCATACAGCCGGTTTCGCCAATTCCGCCGGCAATGTCCTGTGCCAATAGCGAGGTCTGGTAGGGAAGAGTAGCTACGTATACTTTGTTCACGTTAGCCAGAAGCGGATCGGGCTGCCATACCCCGGAGGGATGTTTTCTTCCCAAAACAGAGGCGGCTATCCCCATTCCGAAGGTGGTTTCGTTGTTTATCACCATCTGGGTGAGCTTGTCGGAAAAGGCTTTAGAGGAAAGCCCGTTCGCCCGGGCGAGCAGTATGGCTCCACCGATCTTCACGTCCCCTTGCCCCGCTACACAACTGCCGATAGCGGCCCGGTAGGGCATGATGAAATTCAATACTGCATTCAGACTGTACTTATATTCCCCGCACATGAAAATTCTCTCTTTTGGAACGAATACGTTTTCGAAGAAAAGATACGCCTGCGTGATTCCCCCTTTCTTTACCGGAATGTCGAACCCCTCTTCTTCTTCCCGGGTATCCGACGGCCTCCGGGTCTCCACAATGGTCAACCCTTCTGCATCCCGGGGAATAACGAAGGAGATGGCCCAATCTTTGTCCGTCTCCTTGTAACCGGCACCGGGAAGGACGAAGATCTCGTGCGAAGCTGCTACCCCGCAGATCATCACCTTGGCGCCCTGGACCACGATCCCATCTTCTCTCTTTTCCACCAAATGCAGGCTCATGTCCGGATCATCCTGCTGCGAAGGGGTTTTGGTCCGGTCCCCTTTCGGATCGGTTAAAGCGCCGGAGATGCATATGTCTCTTTTCTGGGCATCGACGAGCCAAATTTTCAGTCTCTGGTGATAATCCGTGCCATATTCCTTATCCATATCGTAGGTAGCCGCCCACATGGCATTGATCGAGTTCCATCCCACGCATCTTCCACCGGTACAGGTGCCGGTGAGATTGAACATAAGACGCTTCATTCTGGAATTGGCGATCATATCGTCAACGCTGCCGATGATGGAGAGATACCTGGAGATTTTCTCCCCGGTCAGATCCGAGATGGTGGTTACCAAATCATGGTGTTCCGGATCGTGCTGGGCTGCATAGATCTGGGCATGCCCCTCCACCGTCGATCTGGTAGCTGGATGGGTAGTCACGTCCTCAATCAACTTGCCGAATTTATATATATTAGACCGCATCTTACGCAAGCTTTCCTTATATTCTTGAGCCGTTTTTAAAGCCATTTTCTGCCTCCGGAGCTAAGCGAGTTTGAACCGCAGACTGCTTCTTCGAATTTACTGTCTTATTTTAAACTACGGCAGTCTTAATGTCTTCTTATTATACGCAACCGAGAACAATGGTAAAGCGTATTATGTCGATATAATATAAAACTTCATGATTCACTTTTTTAATAAATTAATAAAATGTATCAAAAAAGAGCTTGCCAAAACGATAACTTTAATTATAATGAAATCTTGCTTCGGGTAAGGAATGATGGCTGGATTTTGAATATACCGGGCAAGAGGAATGTTAATCGAAGCTGGTTTATCGGTTGCGATGCTGGTTTAGAAGTTGGATGCTTGGGGATCGTTGGTGGAAAATACAGAATGCTTCTTAAGAATAGTCCGTCTACAACCACAGGTTAAGACAAGCAGGGAAGAAGCCTCGAACGTCGAATTAATAAACCAAATCCCGATACTAGTTTCACTGAAGATAACCGATAAGGTAGCTTCGCTTCAAAAGAGGTGACCTGATGACAATATCGAAAGCCATGGTCATTGGTGCAGGGGTTATGGGTAGGGGGATTTCCCAGTTACTGTCAAGTTCCGGTATTGATGTGGTTCTATTGGATCTAAGCGACCAAATTATAGAGGAAAGTTTAAGGCTTCTATCCGAGGAGATGGACAATGATATAGAAAAATGGGGGATGACGGTGGGTGAAAAGAAAGCCATCCTGTCCCGGATAAAGGGGACCACCGAATACCATGATGCTCCCACGGTCGATTTGGTGGTGGAAGCCATTCCTGAAGATTTGGCAGCTAAAAGGGAGGTGTTTACCAAGATCGATTCCTTGACCCGTCCGGATGCCGTGTTAATCAGTCATACTTCCACCCTGTCCATTACCGAGATAGCCTCCGCGACCAAGAGACCTGAAAGGGTAATAGGACTTCATTTTTTGCCCCCGGTAACCAAAATCCCGGTGGTGGAAGTGGTTCGCGGGCTTAAAACCTCGCCTGAAACAATTTCAATCATAAAAGAGTTTGTGGACCAGCAATTAAACAAGACCGTGGTCATGGTTTATGAGTATCCCGGGTACGTTACCACCCGGATAATAGTACCCCTTTTAAACGAAGCCATGCACGTGCTCATGGAAGGGATAGCCTCGGCTGAAGATATCGATACGGCCATAAGGCTGGGTTATGGTTTTCATATCGGACCTTTGGCCTTAGCAGACATGATGGGTTTGGACGAGGTGATGAAATGGATGGAAAATCTTTTAAATGAGCTTTCGGATCACAAATATAATCCCTGTCCTCTACTGCGAAAGCTGGTGCGTGCCGGGTATCTGGGTAAAAAAACCGGGCAGGGTTTTTTCAAATACGATGCCCGCGGGAAGAAAATCGGAGAAGCAGATCTGTTTCACAGATGAGTGCTTATCCGGGAAAAGAAGAGTTAACACAAACCATAGAAACCAAAAGGAATTATGAAGATACTGGTTTTAAACTGCGGCAGCTCATCCGTTAAATATCAATTCATCGACATAGACACCACCTACGTTTTAGCCAAGGGGATGGTTTCGCGCATAGGGATGAGCGGGGCGGTGCTGGTCCATAAACCCCATGACCGACCCGAGGTCACCATCTCCGGTGAGATCTTAGATCACATCATGGCAGTGGAACACGTGATCGCCATGCTCCTTTCGCCCAATCACGGGGTGATAAAAGATAAATCGGAAATCGGAGCGGTGGGACATCGGGTGGTGCATGGAGG
Source organism: Candidatus Zixiibacteriota bacterium (assembly GCA_043810415.1). Classification (GTDB taxonomy): domain Bacteria; phylum Zixibacteria; class MSB-5A5; order MSB-5A5; family SM1-73; genus CAIVRH01. The sequence continues at coordinate 6,942 of JBDROD010000154.1, forward strand.
CGAAAAGTTTCCCGACTCCGTGCTCATCGATACGGAGGTTATGCAGGTTCTCCGGGCTTGCATCGAGTTAGCCCCCTTGCACAATCCCCACACCATCCGGGGCATAAATGCATGTTTCAAAACCCTTCCCGGCGTTCCCCAGGTGGCGGTGTT
>JBDROD010000155.1:0-3855 GCA_043810415.1 Candidatus Zixiibacteriota bacterium
AGTTCTTCCTTGACCATCAATGCCACCGCGGCAATTCTTTTAGCCATGTATATCATTGTAGCTGAAAAGCAAGGGATAAAATCCGCAGACCCTCGGGGGACAATCCAGAACGATGTTCTTAAGGAATACGTAGCCAGAGGAACCTACATTTTCCCCCCTCAAGCCTCTATGCGTTTGACCACCAACATCATTGAATATTGTTCCCGGGAAGTACCTCAATGGAACACGATCAGCGTGGGAGCCTATCACTTAAGGGAAGCCGGATCCACTGCCACCCAAGAAATAGGTTTTGCCTTTGCCTTTGCCATCGCCTACATAGAGGCCGGGTTGAAGGCTGGGCTCAGTATCGATGATTTTGCTCCTCGAATCTCCTGGATCTTCAATACCCACATCAATTTCCTTGAAGAAATTGCTAAATTTCGAGCCGCTCGCAGGCTCTGGGCAAAGATTATGAAGGAGCGTTTTAAAGCAAAGGATCCGCGCTCCTGTATGCTAAGGTTTCATACCCAGACAGCGGGGTGCATCCTGACCGCGCAGCAGCCATTCAACAATCTAATCCGGACGACAATTCAGGCTATGGCTGCCGTTCTTGGAGGTTGCCAGTCCTTGGCTGTATGTTCGTATGACGAAGCTCTGGCTTTACCCACGGAAGAGTCGGTGCGTCTTTCCCTAAGGACACAACAGATTATTGCTCACGAATCAGGGGTAACGGAAACGGTGGACGCGCTTGGCGGATCGTATTATATAGAGAATTTGACCAATGAGATCGAAAAGGGCGCCAGCGAATATATTGCCAAAATAGACCAAATTGGTGGAGCTGTTGCAGCGATCGAAAAGGGATTCATTCAACAAGAGATCCAAGAAAGCTCTTATCGCTATCATATGCAGGTCGAATCTGAAAAAAGAGTTCTGGTAGGAGTAAATAAATTCCAAGTTAAAGAGCCCCCCGTGAAAGGACTTTTAAAAGTGGACCCCCGGGTAAGGGAGGTTCAGATTGAGCGAATAAATAAACTTCGAGCATCACGAGATCAAAAAAATGTGGAAGCAGCGCTTCAGGAATTAAAGAAAGTAGCGCAGGGTAACGGGAATTTGATGATTCCAATTTTAAATTGTGTTCGGGCTTATTGCTCCTTGGGGGAGATTTGTGCTGTTCTTCGCATCGTGTTTGGCGAGTATAAACCGATGGTGACCGTGTAAACCGCTAAGGATAAAAATGGAGATTTGAGGGGTAAGCTTTTGATATTGAAAGAAACATAAAACTCAATTTTCAAGGAAGTATAATCTATATTCGGAAATTTTCAGGGTTGTTCACAAAAAAATCTTTAAAGACGGATAAACCCAACCATTCAATGCCTTTTCATAAATCCTTCGCAGATCCACAACTTATCCCACCGAATTCAGTCAATGTTTGCGGGGGTTGCGGTTATGGGTAACTGAGCCCCAAGATGAGCATGGCCTAGCCCCTTTTAGAGAAGCAGCAAACATGAGCCTTAGTAATCCAGAGATAATGCTGGAGACCATCGATATCGTCAACTAGCAAACCAAGAACCCTCCTCCGAAAATAAGTGTTTTTTAAAAACCAACCATTGTAACGAATCTAAATATTTGCCTGCCTATACGATCGTGTGTACATATATCGCCAGCGAGTGGATTAGGCCAAAAACCATCTGAGGCAAAGGAGAAATCGGAGTCCTAACCAAATCAGAGATGGCAAAAAATCTCCGCCACCCCCATTACAAATAAGAAAAAGCTCCATTTAACCAGAGAAGATGAATTATTATCCTCCAGGTGCTAAGCGGATAACGACTCGGCAACCGCGACCTCATTCCTCTCCTATCCAATGAGTCAAAGATGAGGTAAAAAAGCTAAAAATCAAGATCGATTTATTCGCTCATTACCGTCATTCTCGGCCATAATACACTGAATAAAAAAATGATATGCGGATAATTATTGGAAAAGTTTCAAAAATAATTAGAAATTACAATAAGATACATAGGTTGGTAAATGGATAAAAGGATATTAGATTTGAATTTTTCTGTGGTCAAAATTTTATTAATATTTCCCCAATTTTTTTATTTTTTCCTCTTGCATTTTATGATCTATGGATATATATTGCATTATTAGCACTCAGTTTAAGAGAGTGCTAACTGCTGGCTTAATTTATCAAGCCTTTTTGAAAATACCATGAAATCAAGGGCAAGAGAAACCGGCTGAAAAGCAATGATTAAGCCTTTTGATGCCAGTAAATAAATTTATAGAAAGGAGGTTCATTCATTCATGTCGGCAAGAACCGACTATTTAAATCAAGAAAGGGGATGTAGAAGATGAAGATCAGACCGCTACAGGATCGGATCATTGTTAAACGCGTGGAAGAAGAAGAAAAGTCAAAGGGTGGGATCATTATTCCTGATTCCGCCAAAGAAAAGCCTATGGAAGGCAAAATCATCGCCGTGGGGAAGGGGAAAGTTCTTGAGGATGGAAAGATCCAGCCCCTCGACGTGAAAGTAGGTGACCGGGTTCTTTTCGGTAAATATGCCGGCACAGAATTTAAAATTGGTGAAGAAGAGCACCTGATCATGCGCGAAGAAGATATTTTAGGCGTGATCGAGAAATAATTAATCGACTTTAAAGGAGGAAAATACCAATGGGAGCAAAGGAAATTCGTTATGAACAGAAAGCCCGTGAATCGCTCCTCAGGGGCGTGAATATTCTATCCGATGCAGTCAAGGTTACATTAGGTCCGAAGGGTCGGAATGTCATTCTGGACAGGGCCTTCGGTTCCCCACTCGTCACCAAGGACGGAGTCACCGTGGCCAAGGAGATCGAGCTGGAAGATAAGTGTGAGAACATGGGGGCCCAAATGGTCCGGGAAGTGGCTTCCAAGACTTCGGATGTAGCGGGCGATGGAACCACCACAGCCACCATATTGGCCCAGACAATTTACCGGGAAGGTTCTAAATTGGTGGCTGCGGGCCACAATCCCATGGATTTAAAAAGAGGAATTGAGAAAGGGGTAGAGGTGGTAATTGAACAACTTAAGAAACTCTCTAAACCTACCAAAGAGCAGAAAGAGATCGCTCAGGTTGGAACCATCTCAGACAATAACGATGACACCATTGGCAACATCATTGCCGAAGCCATGGCCAAGGTCGGAAAAGAGGGGGTCATCACCGTCGAAGAAGCCAAGTCCACCGAAACAACCCTGGATCTAGTCGAAGGTATGCAGTTTGATAGAGGATATATCTCCCCCTATTTTGTGACCAATCCCGAGAAGATGGAGATCGTACTCGAAGATGCCTTAATTCTCATTAATGAGAAGAAGATCAGTAACATGAAGGACTTGCTTCCACTTTTAGAGCAGATTGCCAAGATGGGAAAGCCCCTCTTGATCATTGCCGAGGATGTCGAAGGAGAAGCCCTGGCCACCCTGGTAGTGAATAAACTTCGGGGTACCTTAAAATGTGCGGCGGTGAAGGCACCGGGTTTTGGGGATCGACGGAAAGCCATGCTGGAGGACATCGGTATGTTGACCGGCGGGCAGATGATCTCTGAAGAGTTGGGAATAAAACTGGAGACGATCTCACTGAAAGACCTGGGCAAGGCTAAAAGAATCACCATCGACAAAGACAATACCACGATTGTCGAAGGAGGGGGGGAATCCAAGGCTATCGAAGGCCGGGTCAAGCAGATTCGAGCCCAAATTGAAGAGAACACCTCGGATTATGACCGGGAAAAGTTGCAGGAGCGTTTGGCCAAGTTAGTAGGCGGAGTGGCGGTCATTAACGTTGGCGCGGCCACAGAGTCCGAAATGAAAGAAAAGAAAGCCCGGGTGGAAGATGCTTTGAATGCAACCCG
>JBDROD010000156.1:0-9277 GCA_043810415.1 Candidatus Zixiibacteriota bacterium
GGGTTTCGGTTACGTATCGTAAGTTGTCAACCGGTTTCGTCTTTCGGCTTGACCAGACAAACAATGAAAATTGTATATTTGCATTTTGCATTTTGCATTCTACAATTTGCAGTTTTTACCGCTAGTCTATTCGGACAACTCGATATGGATTTGTTTCGGTTTCTCTTCCAGCTTCAAAGATGAGATCATCGCCCAGATGGTGCTGCCCACAATATGCGTGGCAAAAGGATTGAGCGAAATATCCTTTCCGTTTACTTTGATCTTCACCGATCGTGCCTTTTCCATGTCTGCCATTTACAACCTCCTTTAAGACTGCTTCCCTTTAGTCCCCATCTCAACGCATGTAATCAGGTAGATATAAATAGACGGGAAAAACCAAATCAAACGAGGGGGAGCTCTCTCCCCCTCGTTGGAGTAACGATTCGGGTCTTTAAGATTCTTTAAGCTTAGAAGCGATATGCCAAAATCCCCAAAAGCCAGAAGCCCAGGGAGGCTAAGATGACTCCACTGCCGTATGCCATCGCTTTCGCCTGTTCCATCTGACTGAACAAAGGTTCGGTTCTTTTGCCTAACTCTCTGCCCAAGAGTATTCCGGCGAAACTCAAAAAAGCGGCATAACTTCCTGATACCAACACGTAATCCCCGATGCGATGGACTCGCTCCAGCCAAAAAACGTTTCCCAGCAAATACGTGTTAACCAAAGCAAACGCCACGTAGTTGGCGTAAGACGCAACCAAACCGACCAGACCCCAGGAAAACCAGCGGGATACGTTCCTTCTCTCCGCCAGGGTGAAAGTCAAGTCCATCACCGCTCCGGTGATGAAAACCGCACTTACCTGACAGAAGAAGATCGAGGGGAGACATAAGGCTTTAAAACCTGCAGCGACGATGCCGCATGCCAAAGTGGTCCCCGGTCGTTTCAACAGGATGCGGGAGGCGGAAAGAACCAGGATGGCTACAAAGGCTAAAATCGCAGAGGAGGGGAAACCTTCCATCCCGCTCATTGCTCTGATTCCCAAAGCCTCCAGACCTCCCCAGATGGAGCCAAAGAGGATGATACCCAGAATCAGTTTCTTCTTATCCGTCATATATGCTGCTCCTCTCTCTAAAAGGTGATCTGCACCTGTGCCTGAACAACGTCGTTGTCAATCTCCTTTAATTCTTCCATCTTATGGATGTAGTTCAAGTAGAACATGGCGTTGATCCCGTCAATGTAGTAGTTCACTCCGCCGGTAACAGCGGACATGCCATCTTTCTTCACATCCGTATTCGGGTCGTACGCCTCGTAACGAGCCAAAAATTCCACCTGCTTGATTGGCTGGACACCCACATGGGCGAAGTAAGCCTGAGAGCTCCTGGTATCGGTGTTGTCTAGGCTTGGGTCCGTGAGAAACTCATCCTCACCCATCACAAACTCTCCCCGGAACCTTAAAGTCAACTGCTCCTTGGTGTAATCCGCTGTGGCAAATCCGCCAAACCTGTTCTTTTTGAAGCTCTTATCGTCCGGATTAGGCACAGCATGCACTATGGTATCGGTGAATGTGGCTGGAGGTAAGGCACTGCCCATCCAACCGAAGCCTCCGAAACGCACCTTGGCTTGTTCGATGGGGGGCTTTATATCCGCGCGAACGAGGAAATCCTTGGCATCGTTGTTATCCGTTATGTTGTCGGTTACGTCTGCACCATTGAATATTCCCAGATTAAAGTCGACATACTGGGTGGTGGTGGTGGATTGAATGCCCACCTGTCGCCAAGTGGCATACTTGGAGGAGGTCATGGGATAGTTGATCATCTCCAACTTGGAAGTTGCGGCAGGCATGTAGATGGTGAAGTTGGGCAGAAAACGTCCCACTGCAATCTCGGTTTTCTGGATGTAAAAGAACTGTGCCTTGTAATCCAAAAGACCCACCGTATTGGTTGTCGACTTGAATTCCGTCTGAACAAAGTATTTCACCTTGTCGGGAACGATAGTCCCCCAGAAGAGAAAACGAGCTCGATTCATGGTGAAAGCATCAATTCCAGCATCATCTTCCAGATTGTAAATATATCCTGCCTGTAGAATACCTCCTATTTTAAGGGTACCCTTTCCCACCGTACTTGCCCCCTCCCCCGCCAGAACCGAATTTAAAATACAAAAAGAAAACAAAATCCAGATCATGATTGTTAAGAGAACCTTTTTCATATATTTACTCCCTCCTCTTTTTTAAGATTTAACTTCGTCTTTTTCTTTCACTTCTCTTACTTTCGCCAAGACCATCCCTACTAAAGCAGCGGTGAGGGTAAGGGTGCCAAAAGGCTTTAAAAGCTCGTGGAAGAAACCCAGATCGGGTGCTACCTTCGGGTTTTTAATAACGTCCGGATAAAAATCCAGGGGCTCAGGAAGAACATAGATCTTCTTTGTGCCGGTTCCCAGCTCCGTCTCCCCATAAATTACCGGATGCCTACCCATTTTCACCAACCTGTCTTTGGCCTGATGAGCCATCTGTATTATCTTATCCCGGTCACCGAAAACCAGACAGTCGGTCGGACAGGCTTTGGCACAGGCCGGCTCCAATCCATTGGGCAGGCGATCAAAACAGAAGGTGCATTTGGTCGATTTGCTGGCCTCGGTGTCAATCACCGGAATCCCGAAAGGACAATATTCCCGGCAAGCACCACAGCCTATACAGAGCTCTCTGTTAACATAGACTGCTCCGGTAGTCTGATCGTGCGTCATCGCTTTAACCGGACTTACCGGGCAGGCTTTGACGCAAGCTGGATCCACGCACTGCATACAGCGATGCGATCGGAAAAGCCATCTCAGCTTTTTCTGATCCTCCACCTCATAAAACTTTATTAGCGTGTAAGTCTTGGGAGAAAGCCCTATCGGATTCTGGTAGCCGCCTGCTACTGCAAAGAAGGTAGTCTTCTCTGCCGGAAGCTCGTTCCACTGCTTGCAAGCCACCTGACATGCCCGGCAAGCTATGCATTTATCCATATCCAAAAGTATCGCTTTCTGTGCCATATTATCCCACCTCCTTTTCCACGTCGCAGAGAAACGCTTTGTATTCGGGTATCATGGTGTTGGCATCTCCCACATGCGGAGTAAGGGAATTCGCGCTGGCCCCCGTAGCCAAGCCCTTGTAACCGTAATGCCAGGGTAGTCCGACTTCCTCAACCAATTTTCCATTCAACTTGAATGGTTTGAATCGAGCCGTCACCACGGCATAGGCGACGATGTGTCCGCGCGCGGTCTTTATTCGTACCTTATCCCCGTTCTTAACACCCTTAGCTTTGGCCAGAGAATGACTCATTTCGACGAACATGTCCGGCATGAGCTCCACCAGCCAAGCACTGTTTCTGGTCATCTGACCCGCCTGCCACATCTCGGTGACCCGGTAGGTGGTGGCGATGATGGGGTATTTGTCCGCGGTTCCCACATCGTTCATCTCCCCGGACCAGATCTTAACCACCGGATCGAGCTGTTGAGAGGACATGACGTTCTTCACCGGGGTCTCCAAAGGTTCGTAGTGCTCGGGGAACGGTCCGTCTGCCAAGCCGAATCCGAAGAGACGGGCGTGACCCTCGGGCTTCATGATGAACGAGTACTTCTCTCCCGGAGGCCAACCGCCGTCAGGTACATCCCCGGCCCATTTCGTATCAGGTCCGGTCCACTTGACCACCCATTTGTGCGGAGCGTACGGGTTGCCCTGAAGATCACAGGACGCCCGGTTATAAATAATCCTTCGATTCACCGGCCAGCACCAGGACCATTTGGGATACAGACCGATATTGTTGGGTGCATCGGTCAAATCCCGGCGGGCTGCCATGTTACCATCTTCCGTGTAACTGGCGCAGTAAAGCCAGTTTCCCGATGAGGTTGTGCCGTCGTCCTTGAGTCCGGCGAAGGATGCCATCAGCTTGCCGGTGGTCAGATCGTAGCCGTTTATCTCCTTGGCCACCGTATGCACGTCCGGTTCCTCCCTTCCGGCTCCGTAGTTCCAGTTGAGATGGACTATGGGATCGGCGAAGGGCCCGGGATCGACTTGATAGAGCTTCTTGAGCTCTTTGCAAATCTGATCCAGCATCCACAGGTCGGATTTGGCCTCTCCCGGAGGATGAACCGCCTGGTACCGCCACTGCATCCAGCGACCGCTGTTGACGATACTTCCCTCCTTCTCCATGGAAGCCGCGGCCGGAAGCATGAAAACTTCGGTCGCAATCTTCTTGGGGTCTGTCCCCGGAGCGTTCCAGAAAGCAGCCGTTTCGGTTTCCCAAAGATCCGCCGCCACCAGCCAGTCCAATTTCTGCAGCGCCTTTTTCTCCTTTTCGACGTTGGGACCGCCCACGGCCGGATTCTGACCCATGCAGATCAAACCCTTGATCACCCCGTCGTACATGGCCTCGAACATGGAGATGTGCGAGTAGTTGCCGCTCACCTTGGGCATATACTGATAGGCGAAATCGTTGTCCTTGGTGGCATGGTCACCCCAGAAGGCCTTGAGCAGGCTGACCATATACTTGGGTGTGTTCTGCCACCAATTGGCGCTCTTGGGGTCGTTCCACTTAGGGGTGGCCGCCTCCAGGTATGCCGCCAGGGTCTGGTCCTCCATCCGCGGCGTTCTCAGGTACCCGGGGATGATGTGAAACAACAAGGCAAAATCGGTGGAACCCTGCACATTGGACTCGCCTCTCAGGGCATTGATTCCGCCTCCGGCTACCCCAACGTTCCCCAACAGGAGCTGAAGTATGGCGTAGGTGCGAACATTCTGCGTTCCCACCGTATGCTGGGTAGCACCCATGGCGTACAAGATGGTTCCGGACTTGTCTTTAGCTCCGGTTGCCCCGTAGGTCTTAGCTACCTCCACGATGAGCTCTGACGGGCATCCGGTGATGCTGGCGACCTTTTCCAGAGTGTACCGGGAAAGATGCATCTTCAGGAGTTGAAACACGCAATTGGGGTCTTGAAGAGTAGTATCCTTCTTGACCATTCCGTTCTCGTCCAGTTGATACTGCCAAGTGTCCTTGGCGTACATTCTCTTGACCGCATCGTAGCCGGTGAACAAACCATCGTTGAAACCAAACTTCGGATTTACCAGGAAGCTGGCGTTGGTGTGGTCCACCAAATATTCTTGGTTATACTGGTTATTCTCAATGATGTAATGCATCAACCCATTCACAAAGGCAATGTCGCTTCCCGATCTGATAGGCGCATAGAGGTCAGCTCTGGCCGACGTGCGGGTAAAACGGGGATCGACGCTGATAAGCTTGGCGCCGTTCTCCATAGCTTTGGTGACCCATCTGAAAGATATGGGGTGATTTTCTGCGGCGTTGGAACCGATGATCATGATGCAGTCAGCATTTTTGATATCGATCCAGTGGTTGGTCATTGCCCCTCTGCCGTAAGTTTCCGCCAAACTGGCGACTGTGGCAGAGTGTCATATACGCGCCTGATGTTCCAAATAGACTATGCCCAAAGCACGTGCCAGCTTGGACCAGAGATAGCATTCCTCATTATCCAAAGCGGCTCCGCCCAATCCCGCCAAGGCTTCCGCCCGGTTAACCACCCGTCCTTCTTTGTCCTGTGCCGCCCAGCTTTCGTCCCTGGTCTTTTTGATTCTTTTGGCGATCTCGGGCAATGCCCAATCCCAGGTCTTCTCCTCCCATTTGTCGCTGTATGGCGCCCGATAGAGGACTTTGGTTATCCTTCTATCGTTGTTCGCTACCTGAATCAGAGCCTCTCCCTTACTGCAGAGTGATCCCTGATTGATGGGATGATCCGGGTCGCCCTCTATATTGATTACCTTGCCGTTGCTGGTTGAGACGATCTGTCCGCATCCTACTCCGCAATAAGGACAAATGGTGGTGCTCTCCTTGGCATACTTGGTCTTCAGCGTTTGAGCATATGCCTGCGAACCTCTAAGATGAACTCCAAAGGTGCCCAGCACCGCTCCACTGGTTACCCCTCCAGTGATTTTCAAAAAGTTTCTTCTAGAAATTCCCATTTACTTCTTTCACCTCCTTCGTAGATCGAGCCTTATTTTTTTTCTTCCTTTTTCAATTCGACATCCGGTTCGTAAATCTCATTCAATATGAACATCGATTGATTAATCTTGTCTATCTCATCTTGGGATATTCCGGACTTCTCCTTTGCGGCCATTCTTTCGATGGTCTTTTTCATCTCCATATCACTTTTAGTCTGATGGGCTTTGACCACCTTATCCAAAGAATGGCAGGTACCGCACTTCTCCTGAAACAAGCCTTTGTGAGGATCTTCCACCGGAAGCAAGGTAAAGGTTGCATCGATCTCCTTCAAAGACGTGTCACTGATGGCAATCCCTGCTTTTTGGTGCATTTCTTTGATGATTTTATCCATCCCAACCCTGACTTCCTTCAGTGAATGGCAGATGGAGCATCGGCTCTGAAAAGCAGTAGGCTTCTCCTCTTTTGAAGGTTCTTTTTGAGGTGGCTGTGCCAACGCCCAGACAAAAGCCACCAGCAGTACCACCACCACGACTATTACTGCTTTCAAGTCTTTCATAACATGTCACCTCCTCCATGGTTTTGTCTTAAAGTTTATCTTTGTGATTTTTTTCACATGAATTAGCAAACTAATTCCTTCCCTGATAATGCTGCCATCCAGAAGTTTGGATTTTCATAACCCTCCTTCCGGGCTAGGACATCCAAGTATAGGGTATTTAGATTCTCCATCTGCAGATTGAGTTTTTCACTATCCGAAATTTTTCTTTCATCCAAGGTTTTGATGTATCTTTTGCATTTGTCGCACACATCCACTCGAAATGCAGTTTTGTCTGCCGGAGGATCTCCTTCCACAAAAAAATATCTTAGGTTGTTCTGGTCCTCATTACCGCAAAAGGGGCACATGATTCTTTTGTGATGCCACTTGGTCCCACACCAGGCACACCAGAGTATTCTTTTTCCATCTTCTTTCCTCAGCTTCCCCAGGGCAGGCAGATTTCCACAAACCGGGCAAATACCTTTAAGCCAGTTTTCTTGATCCACTTTTGATTTAAGCTTTTCCGCATAGAGTTCCAAAACCGCTTGAGTCAGATTCATCCCGACAAAAAGAAGTAAATCCTGCTCAACTCCATGCTTTTTAGATAGTGATACGAGGGTTTGCCAGTCCTTATGCAGAAACAGATCTAAAAGTCTGCTTGAACCTAGTTTTTCCAGGTCATCTGAGAATTTTTGAATGTCCTCTTTTTTAAAAGCTTCATGCAGCAACGAGATTGAGAGAAAGCTTTTGGAGAGCGGATTTAGAATTGTGTCTTCTAATTTTAATTTGCTAATATCGAGGAGGTGTTGATTTTCTCCACTCCGTCCTTTTATCTCAGTGTCGGAAATTTCTACAAGCTGGCTATATTGAGCTTGAAATGCAGATTTGATTTTCTGAGCTTCTTGGTGAATAGTTAAGTGAAATCTACTAACTGTTTCTGCGGTCATAAATATCTTCTATACTGGAAAAAGTTAACCACTCTTTTGACTAGCGAAATATAAATTTCCACCTTTTCTCTGTCAATAGAAATTTTTATCAGGTATTAACTTAAAATTTGATCAAAAATCTTGATACTTTATCTCGAACCCTCAGGAAGGAAACGAAATTAGACCTTTATTGCTATAAAATGTTGAATATTTACCAAAACTTTGAAGTTAATCATATTACAATATCTGAAGAACTTCAATTTTCTTTTTTCCTTTATGTCCAGTATCAGAATATAAATCAAAAGGATCGTTCAGGGAGTACGTTTCAAGCCTTATGTCCATAATTTGTCTCAGAGGTTTCATCCGCGAGGCTATGTGTTGAATAATAACCCGGGCATGGAGATCAGGATAGAGGGGGTAAGAATGACTACCGGAATCCTTCAACCTAGATTATCCCCGTTTTGAAATTCGAGAAAGTGAAAAAAGAAAGCGAAACGTTCTCGTTCTCACCTGATTCAACTGCCTAAGGCGACTGCCTGTTTGAACTTTTCGATCCGATGGGCCGATGGAATGGTTGCCCTTTTTTGAACCGCAACATACTTAAAGGATGGCAGCCGCCAAAGCTCTTTTGACTTTTCTATCGAATCTGACGCTGGTTAACTTATGGGACAATCAGGGAGGACTGACATCGGCAACCAGCATAGGGGCTTTTGATCGTATCACCTAATCCCCGGACAATATGACATTATTGGGGTATGGGGAAACTTGTGAATTCACCATTGGAATAGTGATATTAACCACATAACTAACCCACGTTGGTGTAACGTGGGTTAGTTTTTTGACGGGAACAATAACCTAAGACGCGACTGTTCCTGATCGAACCAGGAAAGCTTTAATTCCGTTCGATCGATCAGGTGGTCTGGTGGATCTCCAGGATATTAATATTCCTCTTTTTTAACTCCTCCATGAACTCTAAATACAGATCTCCTTTGATGCAATCCTCCGGGGGGACGATACCTCTTTCTTTGATCTTATCGGCCAAAATCATCTTGGCGGTGATGGCCACCGGGAATCCGGTCACCCGGGCCATGGAGGAGATTCCGTTTTCAGTATCGGCCTCATCCCACATGAAGTACTCGATCTTCACGTTCTTACCGTCCTTTTTGCCGGTGAGGGTGTTGTACATGACACAAACGTCCGTGTCCCCCTCCTGCGGCTTGAGTCTGGGGGTGATGAGAGACAACAGGAATTCCCTCGGGACGATCTTGGTCCCTTTCAACTCGGTTGGCTCAAGATCAAGCAGCCCGCACTCCTTCAAAGTCTGCACCCCTTGCCAATGCCCGGGCCAGCGGACGGTCTTCTCTGCAAATTCCTTTAATCCGGTTCGGGTATAGATGAAGCTGGGCATGCCCGGGGTGATGGCGCACTGCAGCTCCTCGTCCTTACCGAGTTGATTGAACCTGAAAGTCTCCAGGTCGGTAGTGGCATCTACCTCCACCACCTTACCGTTCTTGATCACCTTTACTTTGATCATGTACTCTCTTAACACATGATCGAAAGCCCAGGTGATCATGTATCGTAAAGGATGTTTTTTTGCGGCTTCTTTGTTGGGGATGCCGCCCACCCGGGCTGTGGCTACCTCGGCAGTATCTATCTTTCTGATCCCTTCTCCTAAGGTGACATTGCTTAAGCCGGGAGCAAATCCCATTCCATCCACAAAGGTAACCCCGTTTTTTACGGCGGTGTTGTGAATCCAGTCGCCATATTCATCCAAGGTCATACCTCGGGGCAATTCCAATCCCTCGGTCTCGTAAGCATCCGGCCGGCGGTGATATTCCTCCAGCATGTCCACGAC
>JBDROD010000157.1:0-11828 GCA_043810415.1 Candidatus Zixiibacteriota bacterium
TTGTCTATTCCACCGCCACCGGCAGCTTTGGTTACCGTCCCGCTGATGGCTCCGGTTGCAGTCGTAACTTTACCGGATTCCCGTGGTTTTTCAGAAAGCATAATTCCAGGTGGGAGACATGTTCTTGCCTCCTGGGGGAGCATCTGGGCGGTCTTTTGTAAGTGCTGTTTTTGCTGGGGGGATAGTATATCTTTGTCCTGTGCCCATAGGTTGCTGAAAAGTCCTAGAAGTAAAACCAGAAAAAGGCAAAAAACGAACTGGCTTTTTTGCATCTTTCACCTCCTGAGTTATAATGGTTAAAAGTGGTAGCCTCAATCCTTAGATTGTTCTGGACAATAATTCTTGGCGTAAATTATAAGCTGACTGAAGTCCGCGGTATGAACCAGTTGGTTCATACCGCGGTTACCTATAATACATTTTTTATCGGAACCGCCTCCCACCACCGCCGCTGCCGCCACGTCTTGGTCCACCGCCGCCACCTCTTCTCCGGTCTCTTCCTCCTCCTCCTCCTCCTCCCCTTCCTCCACTTCTCTCAGTACGGGGTCGCGCTTCGCTGACGTTGAGGGATTGTCCTTTTAACTCCTTACCCATAAGTCCGGTAATGGCAGCCTGAGCCTCTTCCCGGGAGGGCATCTCCACAAATCCGAATCCTCTGGGTTCATTGCTGAATTTATCCCTGATAATAGAAGCGGATGTAACCTGTCCGAATGCGGTAAAAGCTTCCTGCAAATCAGCTTCGGTAACTTCACGCGACAGATTCCCTACATAGATATTCATCTTAACCTCCTGTTCGTCACCTGCATTAAAAGGCGACGTAATGCTTTGATAATCTGTTTACGGTAACAGATTCTTTCTTAAAGGACAAGTTATCCGCTACCAACTATTACTCAGCTGGGGTTCTACTCCAACAGAACGCTTCGGTAGAACCTGAAGGATTTATCTGCTTTTGATTTCACCCCCTTTTTAATATGTTCGCATTATTTTCATCCTGATTCCTGGCTATCAAACCTATTCGGCTCTAGGTTATACCATTCTACTGACGAGGTGGGAATTCAACCTTGCCAAACCACTTGTAATTTATTTCCTTGAAGAGGTTATCCCGGGCTTCGATATCGCCTAAAAATGCCCATTCCCCCGGATCCACCCACTCACCCCGACCGAATTTTTCAGCCATCTCCGCCAGGCGGATAAAATTCTGATGATGCTCGGTCAAACGCAATTCCGCATAGTCCCGGGCGCTCCAGGTGGAGATCAGAAACTGCCAGTCGGACGCTTGGAGCAAAAGCAGCTCACGCGAAAGTTGTTTTAATATCTTGATTAGATTTTCGTCTTTGGTCTCCCCAAATTCCTGCACAATCTTCTGCATTCTCACTTCGTCCTCGTATATGTGCTTCCAGGTCCACTCGGTCCATTCGTTCAGCCAGATATAATGATATCCACCCTCTCCCCAGGAACCTTCGGGAATTGACACCACCTGGGTGGGTTTTACTTCGTCTAAAAAACGACTGCAGGTGGTCAGTTCCAATTCCGGATCGTCAGCCACGTATTTTAAAACCAATTTCAGAAATGCAGTCCCCTCGAACCACCAGTGCCCGAAAAGCTCGGCATCATAAGGAGCGCAAACGATTCCCTTCTTTTTGGACTTTTTATGGTATTTGCTCAAAAGGTTTTTGATCAATCCCTTGTAATGTGCGGCATGCTCCGGGATCCTCTTTTGGGCGTCCTCGGGGAAGTATTCCCACTTGTCAGCCAAATCGCTCTTGGCAGAGGTAACTTTCCAGTAGCGATGACCTCCGGGAAAATGTTTCTTATGAAAATCGAGATAGTTGCCATCACCGGGATAACCCCACTCTCCGCTCCAGACCTGCATTCCGGTCTCCGGATCGCGGGTGAAGATCGCCACCGGCTTTTTTCCCTCGGTTCCGATCAGATAAACCTCCCGGGGGGTTTTTTCGACGTCTTCCTCCCGGGGGGTGTACTCTCTTTCGAACTGGCCCCACAGTTTTCTCAAAGCTTGGAATCTATCTATGTAAACCCCGATGGCTTTACCCCCTTTGAGCAAGGCATTGTCGATAATGAAATAATCTATTCCGTTCTCGCTTAGGAATTCCTCTACCCCTTTTCGCAGATAGCTTTTCCTCCCCAAGCTGGTCTTCACCGGTGGTGCCCATTTGTAGCCTGGCCGGTAAGCGCATTCCGGAAGCCAGATGCCCCGGGGAGGTTTTCCGAAAAACGTACTGTAGCTTTGCACCGCTTGCTTTACCTGCGCCTGAACGGACGTGTCCTGAGAAAGAAGAGGCAAATAACCATGAGTGGCAGCGCAGGTCATCACCTCGATATGACCCGCATCCTGCAGTCTTTTGAATTGATGGATGATATTGCGTTCATATCTGTTTTCGAAGTCGGATTTTATCTTGGAATAATAATCTCTCCACATATAAGCCAGCTGGAGCATCAGCTTCCGCTCATGCTTGTTGAATTCTTCTATATCCTGCTCTGCTGCATGGATTTTGTCCTCCAGATAAGAGGAGAATTCCTGCTTGAAGGATTCATCGACCAATTGCTCGCAGAGAACCGGGGAGATCCCGATGGTGAGCCGGGGAGAATAACCCTCATCCACCAGCTCGTTCAAAACATTGAGAAAAGGGACATATGTTTCCGCCGAAGCCTCGTTCAGCCAATCCATGCCGTGGGGCCATTTGCCGTGGGCTATCACATAAGGAAGGTGTGAGTGTAAGACAAATGTAAAACTACCAATAGGTTGTTTGTTCACTTAATTAACTCCCGATTTTAGAATTAAGATTGTTTTTGTGGGATTAGTCAAGAACAAGAAGAAGCTAAACAGACAATAACAATCGATCGGTTTTGTCCGTTCAATCCGCTGGTGACCTATACGGGCTGCGTCATTGATCCAGAGCTTTTGACTTCTCATTCTCCCTTTTGCGCTTGAAATCCTATTCCCTTTTCCTTTTCTTCCATTCCGAAAAGCTTAATGTTTCCAAACTGCCCTTCGAACTTCTTTATGTTTTCTCCCAGAGCATCATGCAGCATTTTGGCATGAGCCGGGGTCGTCACTATTCGGGCGTAAACTTTGGTTTTTTGCACTCCAGGCATAACCCGGGCAAAATCTATAATAAACTCCGAGGGGGAATGAGAAATCAGTGCCAGGTTCGAATAAATTCCTTCCGATTCCTTTTCACCTAATTCCACGTTAATTCGATGTTGTTTCTGCTCCATTTTGTCTCCTTGCAGTTGAGAATTTCTCAACTGCCTTATTCTGCTTGCATTTAACTATCTATTTAAATATATTAATGACCGATGTCAAGCAAAAACTTTGGTCAAACGGCGGTTTGTCAAAGAGATGATGACAAAAAGAAAGGTGGCGGGTATAGGAAAAATCAGAAGCAAAGGGAGTATTCTGCTTCTGGTTGTCGGTTTGATGTTTCTGCCGGCATCGGGTAAAGCGAAACCGGAACCAAAAGGTGTGGAATCCATTTGTAATCAAACATATTCGGGGGAGGAGTGGTCGGAACGTCTGTAGGAAGGTGTCTGGTCAAATTTCATAATAAGGAAGGAAGAGAGTATACGACGTTGTGAAGTGGTTTCGATCCGGGAAGGAGATCGGATGAGATTAGGGATCAGGATCTGGTTGAAATAGAGTTGTAAAAGTTAGAGGGTTTAAAGGTTCAATTATTCCGTGGGAGGAAGATTGGAAAAGATTCTGAAAGAGAGATTTGACCACATCTTCTCACAATGGGGAGGCCGGCAAATATTGGTTTTGGGGGATGTGATGCTGGATGAGTATCTCTGGGGGAACGTATCCCGCATATCACCGGAAGCGCCGGTGCCGGTGGTGGAAATCGTTAAGGAGTCGGTTAAGCTGGGTGGTGCGGCTAACGTGGCGTTGAACGTGAAAAGCCTGGGAGATGAGCCTATACTGGTGGGGATCATCGGGAATGACCGGAACGGCGAGCGAATGATAACTGCCCTAAATGAAACGGGAATAACCACAGAAGGGATTTTCGTGGATAACCCCCGCCAGACTACCGTAAAAACCAGGGTGATAGCTCACCACCAGCAAGTGGTACGGGCAGACCGGGAAAATACCGAGGAGATTTCTAAAGAAACAGGGGGCGAAATCACAAATTTCGTGAAAGATAGAATAAATGACATAGGTGGGGTGATCATCTCCGATTATGGCAAAGGGGTGATAACCTATCAGCTTTTATCTGAGCTTATAAAATTGTGTAAGCAAAATGAGGTATTTGTAGCGGTGGACCCCAAGGAGACCCATTTCATGAATTATAAAGAAGTCTCTTTGATAACTCCCAATCACCATGAAGCGGGATTCGCTTACGGTAAACGCATCAAGGATGAAAAGATCTTAGAAGAGGTGGGATGGGGTCTTCTGGAGAAACTGAAAATTAATTCTTTGCTTATAACCCGGGGGGAGAAAGGGATGTCGCTTTTTGAAGCCGACCGGACGCTTACCCGTCTGCCCACCAGAGCCAAGAAGGTATACGACGTAACCGGAGCTGGAGATACGGTGATCGCTTCTTTTACCTGTGCATATGTAGCCGGAGCCAATTATAAGGAATCGGCGTTGATCTCCAATCACGCAGCCGGTATAGTGGTGGGAGAGATAGGAACAGCTCAGGTGACCAAAGAGGAATTAATCAGTGAGCTTAAGGAATTCATAAATTCAACCAATTACTCTCACTAAAAGCAAGATTAATATCCACAAAGCTATGATCAAGTCCAGAAAAATCAAAACCCTTAAGGAGCTCATCCGGATAAGGAAGGGACTGAAACGACGGAGAAAATCGGTCGTTTTCACCAACGGATGTTTCGACATCCTGCACCGGGGTCATATCGAATACCTAAAGAAAGCCAAAACGCTGGGGGAAGTGCTGATAGTGGGGCTCAACAGCGATTCTTCCGTCCGAGAGATCAAGGGGAAAAAAAGACCCATTGTTCCGCAGGATGACCGGGCGGAGATCATCGCTTCGCTGGAGATGGTGGATTACGTTCTGATCTTCAGGGAAACTACTCCCTTCAAGGTGATCCTTAACCTGGTTCCGGACGTTTTGGTAAAAGGGGGGGATTATACCGTAGATAAAATAGTGGGCAACAGAATTGTTGAATCTGCCGGCGGCCGGGTGATTACCGTCAAACAAGTTCCGGGGAGATCGACCAAAAATATCATCCGTAAAATCGTTCATCGATATAATCAACTGTAACTTCTCAGCTTCCCCCAAATCCATATTGGTCAAGCTAAAGATTGACGCTTTTTGGAGTTCTTTTAAGATTTTTCTTTGGGTGATCGTTTTGGCTTGAAAATTTTCGCTTGACACCGGTCGAGAAAAATGTTATCGTTTCTGCGGTCAGGAGGATCAGGGGGGGAGTCGAGGGAGGAGATTCTTGGAATACACATCCACGGATAATGCGAATAATCTCGGTTCGGACGTGATCAAGGAAGAGATCGGCACATCCGATTCCGATGAACGAAAGAACCAAAAGAAATTTTACTTTTTAACCCGGAGCTTAGCTGAAGTATACGTAAAACAGAATCACCTGGCTTCGGCTTTGGAGATTTACCGAAGGATGCTGGCGGTAAATCCTGCCGACCAGAATTTAGAAAAACGCATAACGGAGTTGGAAGATTGTCTTTCAGCCAAAAGAGGTATCAAATCCAAGGAGCAGAATATCTAGCCATCGAGAGGTTTAGATTATGAAGAGCAGAATCAAGAGATTACAAAAGATATTAAAAGACGAAAATCTGGATGCATTTTTAGTCACCTACCTACCCCATGTCAGGTATCTTTCCGGATATACCGGCTCCAACGGCATAATGCTTATAACCCCAAACAATTCCAACTTCCTGACGGATTTCCGTTATCAGGAACAATCAAAAAAGCAGGTCCAAGGCTCAAAAATCACCGTGGTTCAAAGGGATCTTTATTCCGGTCTTCCCGATATACCCGGGTTAAAATCCAAAAGAATCAAGCTGGGGTATGAATCGGAATTCGTCAGCTGTAAAGTTTACCGGAAATTGAAAGCCCTTTTGCCTTATTGTCTTTTAGTACCCATGGAACAGAGCATGGAGACTCTGACCATTAGAAAAGACCAGAGAGAGATCGAGAACATAAAAAAGGCGGCGGAGATTACGGACCTGGTTTTCTCCGAGATTTTGGACATTATCAAACCTGGAGTGATAGAGCTGGATTTGGCGGCGGAGATTGAATACCGGATGAAAGGATTCGGTTCCTCCACCCCATATTATGAGACCATAGTAGCTTCGGGTAAAAGAGCAGCACTTCCCCACGGCGTAGCCTCGAACAAAAAGATACAAAGAGGGGATTTCGTCACCATGGATTTCGGTGCGGTATGGAACGGTTATACTGCCGATCTTACCAGGACGGTCGTGATGGGAAAAGCAACCCCAAGACAAAAAGCGATCTATAATACCGTTCTTAAAGCACAGCAATATGCCACAAGCAAGGTCAAAGCAGGAATCAAAGCCTGCGATCTGGACAAGGTCGCTCGCGATATCATCAAAAAAGCCGGCTATTCCAAGTATTTCGGACACGGCTTGGGGCACGGGATCGGTCTTTTAATCCATGATAACCCGGCGATAAATCCGACCAACCAGCAGGTTTTGGAGCCAGGGATGATAATCACCATTGAACCGGGAATTTACATTCCGAATTGGGGGGGAGTGCGAATAGAAGACGACGTTTTGGTTACTCAAAGGGGGTATGAAGTTCTGACTATTTCCGATAGAGAATTGCTGGAGCTGTAGATTGAGGTTTGTTAAAAACTTCAGGGACAAATTTAGTATTGGTAATAATCTTAACGCAGCATAGTTAGATACTGGTCCCCTGCTTGAACCCTCGAAAGGAGGGAGAAGTTATGTGGGTATCCAAGATAAGAAAATTGATCAAGCTGGTAGAAGAATCCGATATAGGCGAGCTGGAGGTTTCGGGATGGGGACAAAAAGTCAGGATCTCAAAAAAGCCCAAGGAATCAAACCAGGCCAGCCCGGATAAAGGAACTTCTACCATCACGGTAGAACCAAAAGCTGAACCGGTGGTTGTAACACCGGCAGCACCTGCGGTCAACAAAGAACCGGTTAAAGCAATAGAAGATACCGATCACTTAATTCCCATAAAATCCCCCATGGTAGGGACTTTTTACCGGGCACCGGCTCCCGATGCCAAGTCATACGTGGAATTAAATCAACAGATAACTGCAGGACAGGTGGTATGCATCATAGAGGCGATGAAACTGATGAACGAGATTGAGTCGGAAGTAGCGGGACGGGTAGCCAAGATACTGGTGGAAAATGCCAAACCGGTTGAATTCGGCCAGACTCTATTTTTGATTGAACCAGCTTGAAGCGCGATATAGAAAGGTGTATTTAAATTCTATTTTAATAATTCACCGCAAACAATGAGATGAGCCTTCAGAAATATAGTGTGAAAATTTCACCGTAAAATTCAACAAGAGTTTATTCCAGCCGAAGTTATGGATAGAAAGTAATTAACGGTACTGAGCCATTTGGCTTATATCTATGGATTCGATGGATACCTCGAAAGTATTCCACTTGATCCTAAAAACAGAGCGGTTAAATAAAAGGAGGGGAGATTATGACGCTTAAACAGATGCTGGAGGGGATGCTTTCTACCAAAGCTTCGGATCTACACATCCGGATCGGAGTCGTGCCGGCCTTACGGATTGACGGAGTGCTCCGTTTTTTGGAGGATGAGCTGGTTACTCCTCAAAACATGGAAGAGATCATGAGCCAGATTCTGACCGAAGAACAGAAGAGCAAATTTCTGCAGAGGAATGAGCTGGATTTGGCCTTGAGCGTGTCCAAGATGGGGCGTTTCCGGATCAACTTCTATAAACAGAGGGGTACCGTCGGTGTAGCCATCCGGGCGGTCAACACCATCATCCCGACATTTGAGGAATTGAATCTCCCGCCGGTTTTGAAAAAATTGGCGGAAAATCGCCGGGGACTGATTATCCTCACCGGTACCACTGGTAGCGGTAAATCGACCACCCTGGCGACGATGATAGATTACATAAACTCCAACCGGGCGGAGAACGTTTTGACCATTGAGGATCCCATCGAATATATCCACCGTAATAAAAAAAGCATCATCGCCCAGCGGGAGATAGGAGGCGATACCGAATCCTTCGTCACCGCCTTACGCCATGCCCTCCGGCAGGATCCGGACGTCATTCTACTGGGAGAGATCCGGGACTTAGAGACGATGTCCATAGCTCTGACCGCCGCCGACACCGGACATCTGGTGATGAGCACCCTGCATACTTTGAATGCGTTGGAGACGATAAACCGGATTATCTCTTTCTTTCCCCCGCATCAACACCAGCAGATCAGGCTTCTTTTATCCTCCACCTTAAAAGCGGTGGTCTGCCAGAGGCTTCTGCCCCGATGCGATACTCCCGGAAGGGTACCCGCAGTGGAGGTGCTGGTCAATACCGGTTTGGTCAAGGAATACCTGATCGATCCTTTGAAAACGCCTTTGATCAGTGAGTTGATCGAAAGCGGAGCTATTCAGTACGGGATGCAATCTTTCGATCAATCTATCATGTCCCTGTATAAACAAGGATTGATCTCCTACGAGGAGGCTTTGGTTCAGGCCAGCAATCCGGACGATTTTGAGCTGAGGGTCAAGGGAATCACCGGAGCTGCAGATAGAGGATGGCATGAGTACGAGAAAGCTACCGAGACGAAAGAGAGAAGGAGATGAAAGACGGAGTATCGAGTATAGAATTTAGAGTTATTTTATGACCCTAGTGGATGGTAACATAAGTTTAGGGTATGGTAGGTGTCACAATTTATTGCCACGACCTTTAGGTCGTGGAGTGAAGTGAACTCCCTCCACACTCCTATGGGCTTTAGTCCACAGATCGACTTATTCAGGATGGTGAGGGAATAGGGACATGGATTACCCTATTTCATTAGTGAATAAATTTATGTTACAGAGCACTAGAAGGAATTTTAAATAAATAAGATTATACCGGAACTGTAAATTGAATTTGAACTGAAAGAGTCGAGTTGGGGTATACTTGTTTAAGAAAATTTTGATTGCCAACCGGGGGGAGATCGCCCTGCGCATCATCCGGGCTTGCAAGGAGCTGGGGATCGCGACCGTGGCGGTTTTCTCCGAAGCGGATACCCAATCCCTCCATGTTCGTTTCGCGGACGAGGACGTCTGCATAGGCCCTGCTAAATCCCAGGAAAGCTACTTAGATCCCAAAAGAATCATCAGCGCAGCGGAGGTTACCAACGCCGATGCCATTCATCCGGGATACGGATTTTTAGCGGAGAATTCCGATTTTGCCGAGATCTGCGAGTCGTGCGACATAAAGTTCATCGGCCCGACCTCGGAGAGCATCAGGTTGATGGGGGACAAAGCGCTGGCCAAGAAAACCATGAGAGAGGCGGGGGTCCCGGTTATTCCGGGAAGCGAAGGGGTGGTGGAATCGGAGGGGATGGCTTTATCCTCATGTCAAAGCATTGGATTTCCGGTGATCATAAAAGCTTCCTTCGGGGGCGGGGGTAAGGGAATGCGAATGGCAAACAGCGAAGCTGAGTTGATCAAGGGTTACCAGATGGCTAAGCTGGAAGCCCAAGCCGCTTTTGGAAATCCCGATGTGTACATAGAGAGATACATCTCCGATCCTCGACACATCGAAATCCAGATCTTGGGGGACAGCTTCGGAAATGTGATTCACTTAGGGGAAAGAGACTGCTCCTTGCAAAGACGGCATCAGAAGCTATTGGAGGAATCCCCTTCTCCGGTGGTGGATACTTCGCTTCGAGAACGAATGGGAAGGACTGCGGTGAAAGGTGCCCAAAACGTGAATTATCAGAGCGCCGGAACCATCGAGTTTCTATTGGACGGGGATAAGAACTTCTACTTCATGGAGATGAACACCCGCATCCAGGTGGAGCACCCGGTGACCGAGGAGATCACGGATGTGGATCTGATCAAAGAGCAGATTCGCATAGCCAGCGGAGAGAAATTGGGGATTTCGCAGGAGGACATCAAGTTCCGGGGGCATGCCATAGAATGCAGAATAAACGCGGAGGATCCCAAGAACAACTTTATGCCTTCTCCCGGGATGATCACCAGCTTTCACGTCCCCGGAGGTCATGGAATCCGGGTGGATACCCATGCTTATGCCAAATACGTCATCCCCCCCTACTACGACTCGATGATCGCCAAGCTGATTGCACACGGGAAGAGCAGGGAAGAGGCGATCTTGAAAGCCCGCAGAGCCTTGGACGAATTCATCATTGAAGGAGTGTTCACCACCATCGATTTTCACAAAAGAATCCTGTCAGACAAAAGGTTTATCAGCGGCCAGTTTACCACGGCCTTGATCGAAGAGATGCTCAAGGAGGATTTTCCGGAGACAGAAAAGGCTACGAGATAAATTGTTCCCTATTACCAATTCCGGCAGCGATTTTCGCATATTTCCATTTGGTTTTTTCGTCGAATCTGTTTAAATTCCCGTGGAAGGATTAGGTCGAAAAAATGTTTGATCAACTTCAATAGGATTACAGAGGAGGAATCGTGGAAGCAAAGGTTGAAATCAGAGATGATCTAAAATACACCAAAGAACATGAATGGGTAAGACTGGAGGGGGATAAAGCTACCGTGGGCATAACCGATTACGCCCAAAAGGAGCTGGGTGACGTGGTATTTGTGGAACTGCCGGAGGTGGGCGGGGAGGTGGAGCAGATGAAATCTTTCGGCACCATCGAGGCGGTCAAAGCGGTGTCGGACATCTTCTCTCCGGTCAGCGGAAAGATCATGGAGGTGAATACCAAGTTATCCTCCCAGTCCAATCTGATAAACTCCGATCCGTATGGAGAGGGCTGGATTATCCAGATCATGATAAAAAAACCCAAGGAGCTGGATGCTCTTCTTTCCCCGGCGGATTACCGGAAACTGGTAGGGGCGTAATAACAGGTTAAAAGAAAAGATAAATTTCCAGAAAGCTTCTAAAAAGATTCAATCGGATTTTTGAATCCTCAGGCAGGTTAAGCGGGTTTTATCCCACCTTAGGATTTCAATCGGACTGAAGACGAGTACTGAAAGCTAACCTTTAGATTCAGGATAATATGAGCTACGTTCCGAATACCGATCAAAACCGCAAAGAGATGTTTGAGAAAATAGGGGTGAGGGATTTCTCCGAATTGATCCGGACAATCCCCGACTCGGTCCGCCTGCGCGACGAGTTGAAACTCCCCCCCCCTCTATCCGAGCTGGAACTGGGCCGGATTTTGAAAGAACTGGCCGGTCTGAATAAAAACACCGATCAGATGATCTGTTTTCTGGGTGGGGGGGCTTACGATCACTTCATTCCCGCCATCGTGGATCAGCTTATCTCCAGATCCGAATTCTATACCGCCTACACCCCGTATCAGGCAGAAGTCAGCCAGGGGACTCTCCAGAGTATCTATGAATTTCAATCCTTGATATGCCAGCTGACCGGTATGGATGTGGCCAATGCCTCCATGTATGATGGAGCAACCGCTTCTGCCGAAGCTGCCCTCTTGGCACATGCCCACACCGGAAGAAACGAGATTCTGGTAGCGGGGTCGCTGAATCCGAATTATCGTGAGGTTCTGGATACCTACTGCGGATCGATCAAAATGAAGATAAGCACTTTGCCGCTTGAGGAGGGGCTGGTCGATTTGGAGATGTTCCAAAAGAGGGTCTCAGATAAAGTCGCGTGCGTAATCATTCAGACCCCGAATTTTTTTGGGCTTTTGGAGAACGTCG
>JBDROD010000158.1:0-6978 GCA_043810415.1 Candidatus Zixiibacteriota bacterium
CAAAGGATAAAAAAGCCGGAGTCATCGCCACCGTAGATGGTCAGGATATTCAGGCGATCGTCTTCCAGCAATATTATGACCAGGCATTGAGGCAAACGGAGAAAGAAAAAGGGGAGGTGGATGAACAAACCTCCTACCAGCTTCGGGAAGACGTGTGGAACAATATGGTTAACCAGGTTCTGTTGAATCGTGAGATGGAAAGGAGAAAAATTAAAGTCACCGACGCTGAATTATACGAATATCTGCGGCGCTACCCGCCCAAAGAGCTGCAGGAGAATCCCACCTTCCAAACCAAAGACGGAAAATTCGATTACCAAAAATACTTGCAGGCTTTAAATGATCCACGGGTACCCTGGAAGCAGGTGGAGGATTACATCCGTCCCAATCTCCAGATGGCCAAACTCCAGCAATCCATAATTACCATGGTGCGGGTGACAGATGATGAGACTAAACAATACTATTGGGATCAGAATGAAAAGATAAAAGTGGCTTACCTGTTGGTACCATCCTATCAGTTCCAAGGTGAGAATATTCAGGTTAGCGATAATGAGATCAGCGCCTATTACCAGGAACATAAAAAGGATTTCGAAGGTGACCAGGCGGCAGATTTAAACTATGTTGTGTTCGAGAAAAAACCCAGTCAGGCAGATGAGGATGAAACTAAGAAGCGAATTCAGGAGATAAAAGACGATATTCTGGCCGGAGAGGATTTCGCCGAAATGGCCAAGGATTATTCCGAGGACAAAGCTTCGGCGGTAAATGGCGGGGATTTGGGCTGGTTCAAAAAGGGAATGATGGTTCCCGCTTTTGAAGAAGCGGCATTCTCCTTAAAACCCGGAGAGATATCCGATCCGGTAAAAACCCAATTCGGTTGGCACCTTATAAAAGTCATCGACCGGAAAACCGAAGGGGGCAGTGTAGAGGTGAAAGCCAACCACATCCTCCTCAAAGTAACACCTTCGGAGGAAACCTTAGCTCAAATCAAGGGGGCGGCGGACGATTTTGCTGAAAAGGTCAACAAAAATGACTTTTCAAAAATTGCCGGGGAATCTAATTTACCCGTTCAGGAAACCGGATGGTTCACACCCGGAGCGAATATTCGGGGGGTGGGAAAAAATTCGCAGGTGGATGAGTTCGCTTTTAATAACGATGTGGGAAAAGCAAGTGACATCTTCGAAACCGCTAAAGGATTTTACATCTTTCAGATCAAAGCCAAAAGACCTGCAGGATTGGCTACATTAGATGAAGTCAAAGCTACCATAAAGCAGATACTCTCCAAAGACAAAGCCGACTCTTTAGCCCATGAAAAAGCCCAGTTGATCCATAGCCATATAAAGGCAGGTAAAAGCCTGAAGGTGGCGGCTGAGCAAAACAACGCCACTTATGCTGAACCGGTTGAATTCACTGTTAGCTCTCCCCCGCCGGAGATCAAAGCCACTCCGGAATTCATTGGAAAGGCTTTTTCTCTGATCAGTCCGGGACAGATATCCTCACCGGTTCGGACCGGACTGGGTTCTTTTATCATTCAATTAGTGTCCCGCTCCGTTCCCAGCGATAGCTTGTTTGCAGCTGTCAAAGATTCAATTAGCTATGTGGTTTTACAGAAAAAACAGGGACAGGTATACCAGGATTGGTTTTCTCAGATCAGGAAACACTCCGACATCAAAGACTACCGCAGCTCCTACTACCGCGAATCGGGTGAATAACCTCAAGGTTTTTTATACATTGTAGCATATCCACCCTTTCAGGAAAAAAGAAGGAGGATTCTGCATTGATTGAACTATTCCGACAATGAACCTGATTTTAATTCCCTTGTTTATCCAAATACCTATGATTAGCTCTTCTTGGTGAAGCAATAAGAGAATCTCAACGCTCAAAAATGATATTTGTAAATTCTCGGAACAGTGTTTGGTAGTGATCTGGCAATTGTTGGAATAGGTTATCGCTAAGGCGGAAGAATCTTACTCTATTTAACGCCTTCTTATATTAATTTCCTAACTTATCATGTTTTTGTATAATTTCCCCTTCATCTAAGATCACGGAACCATCCGGGTCTCTTTTCACACTGGTTATTCCTGGACATTCGCTCTCCAATTGCTTAAGAATGGCATTTTGCTTTTTGACTGTCTGGGTTAAAGCCTTATTGTCCTTTTGCAGGTAATAGAATTCCAAGGCTTGTTTGATGGTCAGTTTGAGTTCGTCATCATCCCAGGGTTTCAGCAAAAACCGGTATATCTCCCCTGTATCGATGGCTTCGATAACCGATTTAAGGTCGGCGTGTCCGGTTAACATAATACGTAAAGCTTCTGGCTTTTTCTCCTTGGTCTGAGCAAAGAACTCCACCCCGTTGGTAACCGGCATTTTTAGATCCGAGATAATCAAATCCACATCCTGCTGATCCATGATTTTTAAGCCCTCTTCAGCACTGGTGGCGGTAAAGATCTGGTAATTCTCTCTTCTGAAAAGACGCTTCAACGCATGCAGAATGTTTTCCTCATCATCCACTATCAGTATCCTGGGATTTGTCATAACCTCTCCTTTTCTTATTGAATCATCCTTTCAACTTTGCCCTCGGGTAGAGAACTCTAAGGTCCTTTCCGACCTTGATCAATTCCCTATTACACCTCCCGATCCGAGAATTTTTCTACCGCATTTTCGCTTTTGGCTAAGTTATTCATAGGTAGGATGACCCGGAAGGTAGAGCCTTTGTTAACTTCGCTTTCCACTTCGAGTTTGCCTCTGTGGTTCTGAATTATTCCGTAAACCACACTTAAGCCCAAGCCGGTCCCCTTCCCCACTTCTTTGGTAGTAAAAAAAGGTTCGAATATATGTTTAATATTTTCATCGGGAATTCCCACTCCGTTGTCGCTTATCTCCACTACTACCTCCTTATTCCGCTGATAGGTTTTTATCCTGATCACCCCTTTGGTCTCGATGGCTTGAGTAGCATTGACCAGAAGGTTCATGAAGACCTGATTCAACTGTTGGGGGAAACATTCTATCTTGGGTATGGAGCCGTATTCCTTGATGACCTCCGCTTTGTACTTTAGTTCGTTCTGGATAATGTTTAAGGTGCTTTCAATTCCCTGGTTTATGTCCGCTAACTGCAATTCTCCCTTATCCATGTAAGAGAAGTTCTTTAGGTTTTGAACTATGTTTTTAACCCGATGAGTCCCCTCCTTCGACTCGGTGATCAGTTTATCAAAGTCCTCCAAGATGTGGCTGAGGCCGATTTCTCTTTTAAGCTCATGGATTTGTTTGAGTATCTCTGTACAATGTTCATTCGAAACTAAGAGCTGTTCCAGTTCCGAATATTTAATCAATAAGTTTTTAATGTCCTGTACATACTCATCTAGCGTCCCCAGGTTGGAATGTACAAAACCAATGGGGTTGTTCAACTCATGTGCAACCCCGGCAGAGAGTTGACCCAAAGATGCCAGTTTCTCCGATTGTATAAGCTGCGCCTGCATCTGATTCAGCTTCTCGTATGCTTCCTTCAAGCGTTTTTTCTCTCCCTCTAGTTCATGGGTCCTCTTTTCCAATTCCAAATTCTTTTCCTGCAGTTCTCGCTTGGCTTTGTTGAGACTTCGGTTGATAGCCGTCTCGTTTTCATGTAAAATCCTTAAGGTCTCGGCTTTTTCCTGCTCTATTTTTATCATCTCCTCCTGATATCTTTTGGTCTGGGTGATGTCTCTTTGAAACCAGACCAAAGCAATGAAACTGCCCTCCCGGTCAACCATTTTGGATACAGAGGTAGATACATAAAACAACTTCCCATCCTTGCGCCGGTTTAAAAGCTCCCCGTTCCATACCCGACCACATGCTGCCACTTTGAAAATTTCATTTTGAATTCTTTCTTTGTAGAGCTCAGTAGTTAAGATCTCTAGTTCTTTATCCAAAAGCTCCTCTGCCGTGTAACCAAACATCTTCTCCGTTCCGGGATTCACATATTTTATTCTCCCCTCCTGATCTGTGGCTATAACCGATTCCGGAGTATGATTCACTATCTCGGTAAGAAAATTAATCTTCTCTTTGTTTGCTTTTTCTGGACTTATCTCTTGAAATACCTCCATCGCCTCCGAGCTTCCATCACCATTCTTAAATGGGATAAGGAATAGTCGGTAGAACTTCCCATCTTTGGCTTTCACCTCTATGGCTTTTGAAGCATCCTCCGAAAGCTGCTTCTTTAAAAGACAATCTTCACAAGGTTGCTTCAAGTTCATGTAGCCACTATAACATTGGATATCTTTCAAATCGCCAAAACGTTCCCGCAAAAACAGATTCTGATACTTTATGGTATGGTTACCTCGCACAATGTTAAAACCGCATCCCATATTCTTCAGGATAGCATTCAACTGGTCTATCATCTCAAGAACGTCTCTTTCACTCAATTGAGGTTTAAGATTAAGCATACCGGTTGCGCTTGGTTTCTCTTGGAAGACTATGGATTCTTTTTGACTCTCCTTCATTTTCTTCTCTAAGCTTACTTATTATGATTATTGAATACAGAAAATTGTCTTTCTGTGAAAATAACCAGCCTCATTTCCCCTTAATTATTAAATCCATTCCTCAAAGGTCGGATCGAATGAGATCACTCCCAAAAAAACCGGTTTCGTTATCCGAATAAATTCCCCTTTCTGTTGTGTTTACTCTCTCCCCTTATGTTCGAAAGCAAATGTGTCTTCCCCACTCCCCCGACCGTCTCTTTAATTCTCTTTCTACCTGCTATATATGACAAGGCGGAATCTGATTTATCTAATGGAAGGAATGTCGAAAAGATAAACCTCTCTCCCTTATTAGAAGTTTCCGCAATCTTAATAGCTATATCGACCGATTGTAAGGCAACATTACCACTTAGAGTAAAATCCACTCAGGCAAGGGAAAACAGAAGAATTAAAAGAAGTTAGCTAAAAAAGCTGAGAGAGCGAATCTGTATTTTAGGATAGATTGAAGGATTTCTTGTGGACGACAAACCGTATACTATATATTTATGTACAAAATATATAGACCTGCCAAACAAATTAAAATACCGCTGATTTTCTTGGTGAGACTGGAGAAGTTGCTAATCCCTTTGGATTTGACGTAGCTTTCCACAAAACCGGTAAATATCCCGGCTATGACAATCAAAGCACAGTGCCCTATCGCATAAACGAAAAGCAGGGATGTGCCATAGACGATTCTGCCTTTGGTGGCAACGAATGCCAAGATAACAGCCAGGACTGGAGTGGCACAAGGAGAGGAGACTGCACCAAACAATAGACCAAGCAAGAATGCACCGAGAACCCCTTTATGTTTGGATTTGAGAGTAACCGGTTGGGGAAGTTTAAAGTGTATTACCCCCATCAGATATAATCCCATTGTAACAGCAACGGCACCAGCTAGGTAATACCAAAATTTCCCCACATCACCGAAAAGACCCCCGATTAAAGATGCAATTGCCCCTAATATGGTGAAAGTTATGGAAAGCCCCAGGGCAAATACTAACGCATATACAATGGCTTTCTTCTTATTACCTTCAGAGTATCCACCGACAAATCCTATTACCAGAGGAATAATGGCTAAAACACAGGGACTGGAGGCAGAGAGCAAACCACCTAAAAAAACGAAAAGGTATGCCAATCCCGGAGAGTTATTTATGACGTCTGCAATGTTAGATATAATCGATTCCATATCAGTACACTCCCATCTCTGCGAATTTTGCTTTTATGGATTGCTTATCCATGAATCCCTCGTGTCGAAAAACCTCTTTCCCCTCTGCATCAAAGAATATCTGGGTGGGGATCAATCGGATTCCGTATCTGCTGGCTTCTTTTGGCTCGTCTCTTAGGTCGATTATTCTTACGACTGCCTTACCTTCGTATTCTGTCTTTAACTCATCCAAAATCGGCTTCATCTTCTTGCAGGGGATGCAGGTTCCCTTTCCTAAGTCGACCAGCATGGGCATCTTTATCGCTTGTTGATTCTTCCCCTCTGCTTGGGATAGACCAGGATTTGATTTGCTCTCTTCTCGGTCACTGCAGTTAGTGAAGAAAATCGAAGTGATTCCTAAAACTATCAGGATACTTATTAGGAGTTCAACCTTTTTTATCTGCAGTTTTACCTCCTGCTATTTTGTTTCTGAGGATTTGTCCTCATATCTACGTTATCTTTTTCTGAATGATTCCAAAATCGCTAAGGGTGGGAAAGATATAGCCTTGGGTTTACATTTTAATACGCAGATGCTACATCCCACCTGACAGTTGAAAGGATTGGTCACTTTAACCTTATTGGTCTTATCATCGTACTCATATACTCCGAAGGAGCAGAAACTCAAGCAGATCTTGCAACCATCGCACAACTCTTCCATGATAGTAGGGAACCAGGGCACTTCCTCTCTGGGAACTCCTTGCCAAGTTCCCCAGTTCTTAGTCTTTTCTTCAAACCCTCGGCTTTTCCGATTACAGAATTCCTCATATTCCTCTAACAAAGCCTGGGCATAACTTTGTTCTTTGGCTTTGGGGATATAATTATGCTCTTTGAATTTCTCCAACAATCGGTTTTCCAACTCCTTACTTGGTTTTTCACCTGACCGGAAAAGCTCGGTGAAAATTTCATCTAGTCCGATCACACCTATCAATTTGCCCTCTATTAATATCAGCTTCGATTTCATCTGCACTTATCTTAATGACTATATTTCAAATTTCTTTTCCGGTTAACAGCTCCTTTATCTCTTCAACGGACGGAACCTTACCCTGGAACTTTATTTCTCCGTCTATAATCAAGGCTGGCGTTACATCAACACCCCTATCGATGATCTCGAAAACGTCGGTGGTCTTGGTAAGCTCAGCCTCCAGTTTCAACTCATCTAATGCCTGCTTGACCTTATCAAAAGTGTTATCACACTTTGAGCAATTTGGTCCTAACACCTCGATTTTGTGCATTTTGATAATCGCTTAATGTTAATCAGCTGCCTTATGGGATAGTTCTTTTGTTTTTGGT
>JBDROD010000159.1:0-3936 GCA_043810415.1 Candidatus Zixiibacteriota bacterium
ATCACCGCGGAATTTCCCGGGTGTTTGGAGAGGGTTTCTTTAAGCTCGGAGACCACGTTGTCCTGGCTGGCGCCGGTGGAGAATAAAAGCAGGTGCAGCGGGGGCTTCAGCTCCTGATAGGCTTTGCTCAAGCTTAATATCTCCGATGCCACCACCTTGGGTTTCTCCCCCTCCTTGGTGGAAGCTCTCCCCTTGACCAAAACCATGGATTCGGACCGGATGATGCGGCGGTTCTTCTCGTAACAGTCGGAGAAGACCACCACCTCCACCGTCCCCACGAAATCCTCCAGGGTGATAAAAGCCATCTGCTTTTTCTTCCGATCGATGTTGGTCTTCACGTTGGTGATCACTCCCCCGATATATACATCCTCCCCGTCCCTGGCCTCCTCTAAGCTCCGGGTGTTCCGGGTACCAAAGGTGTTCAACTCCTCTTCATATTTAGTCAGGGGATGACCCGAAACGTAGAACCCCAGCATCTCCTTCTCTTTGGATAATATCTCGCTTATGGGCCACTCCGGCACCTCGAACATTTTGGGAGCGGGAAGGGATTTAGTCTCCCCGCCCACATCAAACAGGGAGGTTTGACCCCGCTTTCGGTCCTCCTGCAGTGCCTGTCCGTAATTTATGGCTAAGTCCAGTGATGCCATGAGCTGGGAGCGGTGCTTGGAGATCGAGTCGAAAGCTCCGGCTTGAATCAAGCTCTCGATCATCCGCTTGTTCAAAGCTCCCATTTCCACCTCCGCGCAAAACTGAAACAGGGTTTTGAACTTCCCCACCCTTTCCCGGGCCTGGACTATTGCCTCGATACCCCCCCGGCCCACGTTCTTCACCGCCTCCAGCCCGAACCTGATCTTCTCCCCCACCACCTTGAACTTACCCACGCTGTGGTTTACGTCAGGCGGGGAGACCTCGATCCCCATCCTCTTGCACTCGTCCATCAATACCACGATCCTGTCTGTGTTTCCGATCTCGGAGGTCATGGTGGCAGCCATGAATTGCACCGGGTAATGCACCTTAAGGTAAGCGGTCTGATAAGCCAAATAAGCGTAACCGGCTGAGTGGGCTTTGTTGAAACCGTATCTGCCGAAGGTGGCCATCAGGTCGAAGAGTTTGTTCGCCACCTCCGGTTTTATCCCCTGGGCTTTGGCACCTTTTTTGAACTCCTCCCTCTGCTGATCCATCAGCTCTGCCTTCTTCTTTCCCATCGCCTTTCTTAAGATGTCCGCCTTTCCCAGACTGTATCCGGCCAGATCGCTGGATATCTTTAATACCTGTTCCTGGTATACAATCACCCCGTGGGTTCCTTTGAGGATCGGCTCCAAGAGGGGATGCTCGTAGGTGATCTGCTTTAAACCCCTTTTCCGGTCAATGTATTCGTCTATCATCTTACTGTCCAAGGGACCGGGGCGATAAAGGGCGTTCATGGCGATCAGCTCCTCAAACACTTCCGGCTTAAGCTTGGTGAGATAATCCCTCATTCCGGAGCTTTCGAACTGAAAGATCCCCACCGTCTCCCCGTTGGAGAAGAGCTGGTAGGTCTTTGGATCGTCCAGCGGAATCGAATCGACGTCCAATACGACATTGTTGTCCTCTCTTAACATCTGCAGGGTATCGTCGATCACCGTTAAGGTGCGCAAGCCCAGAAAATCCATCTTCAAAAGCCCGATCTCCTCGATCCCCTGCATGTCGTACTGGGTGGTGGTCTCCCCCTTGCTTCCTTTGTACAGGGGAACGTATTCGGTCAACGCCTGGGGCGCGATCACCACTCCGGCTGCGTGGGTGGAGGCGTGCCGGCACAATCCCTCCAGCACCTGGGAATAGGAGAACAGCCGTTCCAGCCGGGGATCGCTCTGGATCATGGTGCGCAGCTCGGAGTTCTGCTGAATGGCGGTTTTTAAGTTCATATCGGGCAGCCAGGGGATCATTTTGGCGATCCTGTCCACCTCCGAATAAGCTAAATCGAGCACCCGGCCTACGTCCCTAATCACTGCCCGGGCCGCCATGGTCCCGAAGGTGATGATCTGGGTGACGTTGTTCTCCCCGTATTTGTTGATCACGTAGTGGATGATCTTATCCCTCTCCCGGTCGGAGAAATCGATGTCGATATCCGGAAGGGAGATCCTTTCCGGGTTGAGAAATCTTTCGAACAAAAGCCCGTATTTGATCGGATCCATGTTGGTGATACCCAGGCAATAAGCCACCAGGCTCCCGCCGACCGAGCCCCTTCCCGGGCCCACCCGGATCCCCTTGTTCTTGGCATAGTCGATGAAGTCTTTGACGATGAGGAAATAACCGGCAAATCCCATCTGCTTGATCACCTTCAGCTCGTATTCCAGTCTCTCCTCCAAACCCGGGGTGACCTTGGAGTATCTTTGTGCCAGACCCTTGCGGGCAATGAATCCGAGATAGGCATCCAGATTATCGAATCCGGGGGGGAGAGGGAATTCGGGCAGATGGGTTTTGCCGAACTCCAAATCCAGATTACACTGCTCGGCAATTCTCAGGGTGTTTTCTATGGCTGAGGGGAGATCGGCAAAAAGCGCTTTCATCTCCTCCGGCGATTTGAAATACATCTGGTCATTGGCAAACTTCATCCGGTCCGAATCGGTTAATTTCTTTCCGGTTTGTATACACAGAAGTGCGTCATGCGCCGGGGCGTGTTCTTTTTTCAGGTAATGACAGTCGTTGGTCGCCACCAACCCCACCTTCATTTCTGCCGATAGTTTCACCAAAAGGGGCAGGACTTTTTTCTCTTCCTCGATCTGATGATTCTGTACCTCGAAGAAAAAATTCCCCTCCCCTAAAATACTCTTGTATTCCTCGGCCACCTCCCTGGCTTTTTGGTATTTCCCTACCAGGAGGAGACTGGGAATCTCCCCATGCAGACAGCTGGATAGTCCGAGCAAACCCTGACTATGCTCTTTTAAAATCTCCTTATCTATGCGCGGCTTGTGGTAGAAACCTTCCAGGTAACCGATGCTGGAGAGCTTCATCAGGTTCTTATATCCGTCGTGGTTTTTCACCAAAAGCAGGAGGTGATATCCCGCATCCGGAAGCCCTTTGATCGGCTCCTTCTTTCTGCGATCCAGAGGAGCCACGTACATCTCGCAACCGATTATCGGCTTGATCCCGGAGGCCATGCATTTCTTGTAGAAGTCGATCACCCCGAACATGTTCCCGTGATCGGTGATGGCCAGGGCGGGGAGTTTGAATTCCTGCGCCGCCGCCATCATTTCATCTAACTTGATGGCTCCGTCCAGAAGGCTATACTGGGTATGAACGTGAAGATGAACGAAATCCGCGTGTTTCATATTATAATTTATGTTCGTCACGGATGCCCTCATCCGTGACCCTTATGGTAACGGACGGGGGCGTCCGTTACCAACAGAGAAATCATTATCTATATGGTTTTTGCTTATTTACTTTTTTTCTTTTTTGGATTTTTCATACCATTTCAGCAAATCGAGACTGAATTTAGCTAAAACCCATAAATCGCTCCATTTATACGTAATTCCAAATTTATGGTTCGCCATATTGCAGAAAATCCTTACAAAATTGGCTTTTTTATATAACTCTTCTGGAAGTTTCAAGCGTTTGATTTTATCATCCAATTCCATAGTCTCAATTTTGTTCGGGGAATACCCATCTTCTCTCAGCATCGAGTTTATAAGGAGGTTATCGAAGTTTTTTCTAAACAAATCAATTGCGGCTTCCAAGCCATGCTCTTTAGCAATTTCGTATATACGATATGGAGCGGCTTCGCCCAAAGAGCTCATTTGTCTGAGTTGATCATTTAGCCAGAGTAATTTGCCTTTTATATCCCCTTGGCCAACCGAGGCCAAACGGTCCATTTCGTCAAACCATTTCCTTATCTCTACAATTCTCCTCTCACACATCGCCGTCTCGACCTTGTTGATTTTTTCTTGAAGTTCCTCA